>DAITPI010000043.1:0-16505 GCA_036833655.1 Anaerolineales bacterium
AATTAACTTTCTCCGCGGCGCGCAGAAATCTACGACGTAATTACCGATGGCATGCTGCCGACGAAACTGAACCCCAGCCATGCGGTGCGCACGCAGATGCGACCATAGTTTTGCTTCCGCTTCGGTCTGGGAATGACGCAACTCACCGGCGCGATGCATCATCTTTGGTGTAGTTGTTTTTGGTGGCATAGATTACTTCAGCAAAGGGAGCCCCCACCGCCCCGCTACGCAGGGCACCTCCCCCAAATCCGGAAGGAGAAATTTAGATAATCATTCAAAAGCTCTATTTCGGATTTGGGGGAGGAAGGTGGGGGCTTGCATTATGGCTTCGGGATATTCCCTTCCAGCCCCAGCTCCGGTGCGATCCTGCGCATTGCCTGGATCACATTCCCCACGTGCTCCCACAGGTCGATGCCGAATTCCTTTGCAGCCTGCTCCATCTCGGTGCGCGAGGTGCCAGCGGCGAAGGCTTTGTCCTTCCATTTCTTCTTCACGGAGGAAGGCTCGAGGTCGTACAGCGAGCGCGAGGGGCGCACCAGGGCAACCGCCGTGATCAAGCCGGTGATCTCGTCGCAGGCGCTGATCGCCTTGCGAACCAGGGTATCGCGCGGCAGACCGAGGTGGTCGGCGTGGCTCAGGATATCCTGAAGGATGTCTTCGGGCACGCCGCGCGCACGCAGGATCGGCGCGCCGTCCTGTGGATGCTGTTCCAGCGTCGGGTGGATCTCCCAGTCGAAATCGTGCAGCAGACCGATCAATCCCCAGCGCTCCACATCCTCGGCATATTTTTCGGCATAGAAGCGCATGGCAGCTTCCACCGAAAGCATATGGCGGACCAGTCCTTCGTTTTTTACATATTCACGAACCAGGGCTAAAGCTTCTTCGCGGGTCATAAAAATCCTTTTCATGGCACACCTGCACTTGCGCCAGGTGCAAGTGTTGCGAGCCCGAAAGGGCGAAGCAATCTCCTGTTAGCGCAAGATGGGTCTCTCCCGTGGTCTCGATACTTGCCTCGCAAAAATCGCTCGGCACTACTCGACCAGCCGTAACTCACAACACCTGCGCTGCCTGGTCAGCAATGGGGTGTGATGTTAAATGCTAGTCGACGTCTCCAATCCATGCTCGGTGGCAAGCTCGTCGAGCAGGATCTCGACTTCGTCTAGGTATTGATCGAGGCCGCTCACATGATCCTCGAAGCTGGGCATCGTCAGCTTGAGCTGCTCACAGGCAGACCGCCAGGCGTCAACGAAATGAGGGGGCAGCACCTCAACCGCCAGCGTCCAGGTTTGGAGCAGGGGCCAGAGGGCGGCGCGCGGGGTTTCGCTTGCCAGCATAGCTTTGATGGCTTTCTCGTAGTAATTCAGGCGCGCGGGATGGATACGCGAATCCGCGCTGCCACTCTCGCTGGCAGCTTCGAAGGCAAAGCGCCAGTCGGAGAGCCAGTCATTGATGAACCCCGGATCCAGATGGGCGGCACCCAGCAGTCCGGTCAGCCCGGCATTCATGCCCGGACGTTTGGCGGTCTCCGCCCGGGAGCCAAATTCCAGCATCAAGCGGCGCTCCTGCAGCGGCGGACCGGAAAGCTCGGCGACGGCATTGACCGCGTGGTAGAGCGACTTCATGTACTTCGTCACATCGCCCGGAGTCACCGTCTCTTCGATCTCCAGCAGGTCGCGCCAGATGCCGCGACCGTGGGAGAGCAGGATACGTGAGCGCTGCAGGGCAGGCGCCGGCGCATTGAACTCGAACCCGGCGCGCAGTCCCGCCTGCACGAACTCAAAGAAGCGCTCGCGCTCGTAGAGCAGCATGGGGTCGTACATTTCCCATCCCAGCCAGGGGTCCAGGCGCAGCTCGCGCGGCCGCTTGAACTCCGCTCTGGAGCGGTGGCTGACATCGAGATGAAAGTCGGGGGTCAACTTGACGAATTCACGCTTGTTTTGCGGCTCCTCGGCATGGACAAAGATGATGTCGATGTCGGCGGTGCCGCCAAGCAGGGGATCCGCGTCGGAGACCAGGGCCCCGGTCAGGTAACCAGCAATGATGCCGCGGTCGTTGAAGGCGCGTTCCTGCGCTGTCTCTTTGGCAATTCGGATGAGTGATTCACGCGTGACTCGCATAATGATCCCTTTCCCGCTTCCACCGCCGTCCCGGGCGGCGCCTGAAGCGGTTTAAGCTTCAGGCAAAGGTAAAGCGGGTTGAAACGGGGGCATATTGAGGCTTTGCCGAATACGGTTCTCGATGAGGTTCAGGTGCTCCGAGTTCTGGACAATGTTCAGGCTATCCGTCTCAATTGTTAAAACAGGTGTATGGTCAAAAGGCTTCGCAAAAAACCGGTCATACGCCCGGTTGAGCTCGTCGATGTACGAGCGTTCCATCTGGCGCTCATAGGGCCGGTCACGCAGGGCAATGCGCTGCATCAGGGTATCGGTGCTGGCTTGCAGGTACACGAGCAGGTCGGGCTTTTGGATCTTCTCCGCCAGGGCTTCGTGCACCCGGTAATACATATCCAGCTCGTCTCCCCTGAGGTTGATCTGGGCAAAGAGCGCATCCTTGGCAAAGGTGTAATCTGCAAAGAGATCCCTGCCGGAAGCCAGGAGCTCATGCACCGTCCGCCGCTGCTGGTGATAGCGGCTCAACAAAAAGAAAATTTGCGTCTGAAAGGCATAGCGCTCACGGTCGGCGTAAAAGTCGGAGAGAAAGGGATTCTCCTCGAAGACTTCCAGGAGGATTTCGGCGTCGAATACAGGCTGCAGAAGGCGGGCGAGGGTCGTCTTGCCGACTCCAATGACCCCTTCGATGGCAACATACATGGGAGGGCTCCAATGATGAAGTTACGCAGAGCGGTGTAGAGTGACGGCGTTGTGACCGGTCTGCGAGATGGCGCCCGGGCAGCCGAGCGCTCATGGATTAAGGATACCATAAGTGGAGTTTCAAGTGTCAGGTTCGAGGTCTCAGGTGTTGCCGGTAGCGAGCATGGTTTGCTGGACGTATTCGAGCATGAAGAGCTCTCTTCTCAGCCACTCGGGCATACCCGCGGAGCCAATTAGGGCCCGGTTGAGTCGAATGGCATCCTCAATCTCGATCCAGACCGGCTTGAATCCTAAATGCTGCTCGTATTCCTCCAACTTCTGGTCGCCAAACCCATCGTTGGCATCACAGCGATAGTAATGCGATGTCATCATGAAGGTATCGTAATCCTCCTCGACGGCGAGGTTGTATTCTATGACCACGCCCATCTCCGTCCCTACGCAGGCAAGCGACGTGCCACACTCCTCCTGCACTTCACGGTGTAATGCCCGGGAATGACTCTCGCCTTCCATGACACCTCCCCCGGGGAATTTGTAATCGCCCACCCTGGTGGAATGGATCATGAGGAGCTTATTTCCACGCAAGATCACGGCTCGCACGGCTGTGCGGTGAATGGTCCTGCCGTGGATGTCGACCCCCGGGCTGCGATGGATTTCGGTGAGGATGTTCATAAGTGAGATTCTATCTTATGACGCCTCCAACGTCTGGTCCCCTGCGGGGATGCTCCGCGCAGACGTTGGATCCAAAAAGAAGCCCCCGCCGTTTGGCGGGGGCTCCCTGATCATTGAGTACCGATTACTGTATTACTGCTTCTGCTGCTATCGCCTCTTCCTGTTTCTTGAACTGGCTCATATACAGGTCGTAATAGAAGCCCTGTTTGGCGAGCAGCTCGTCATGCTTGCCGCGTTCGATGATCTCACCATCTCTGAGGACGAGGATCATATCGGCGTTGCGGATCGTGGACAGGCGATGGGCGATCACGAATGCCGTGCGGCCCCGGAGCAGCTCGTCGAAGGCGCGCTGGATGAGGCGCTCGGTGCGTGTGTCCACGCTCGAGGTGGCTTCGTCGAGGATCAGGATGCGCGGGTCGGCAAGAGCCGCGCGGGCGATCGAGAGCAGCTGGCGCTGTCCCTGCGAGAGACCGGAGCCGCGTTCCCCAAGCACGGTCTGATACTTCTCGGGCAGTCGCTCGATGAACGAGTCGGCATTGGCAAGCCGGATGGCTGCCAGGACTTCTTCGTCGGTAGCGCCGGGCCGCCCGAAACGGACGTTCTCCATGACGGTGGTGCTGAAGAGGAACGTATCCTGTAGCACGATGCCGATCTGCTCGCGCAGACTTCTCATTGTCACATCGCGCACGTCAATGCCGTCGATGCGGATCGCGCCGCTGGTTACATCGTAGAAGCGCGGGATGAGGTTGATGATGGTGGTCTTGCCCGCGCCGGTCGGACCAACGATGGCAACCGTCTGCCCCGGCTGCGCGGTGAAGGAAACATCCTTCAATACCGGCACACCATCTTCATAGGAATGCGTGGCATTCTCGAACTCCACCAGGCCCTTGATCTGCGGCATATCTTTCGCCCTCGGCTTGTTGTAGACAGCCGGTTTCTCATCGAGAATGGTGAAGATGCGCTCCGCGCCGGCGATGGCGTTCTGGATGTTCGTCCACAATACCGCGATCTGCTGGATCGGCTGGTTGAAGCGCTGGACGTAGCCCAGGAAAGTGACGACCAGACCCAGCGTAACGGTCGTGCCCATCAGGGACTGGCCCCTGAGGAGGTACCACCCGCCTACGCCGGTCACGATCGCCAGCGCCACGTAAGATAGCGCTTCCAGGGTCGGAGCTAGAGCAGAGGTGTAAGCGACCGCACGTACATTGGCGTCGCGGTTGGCGGCGTTGACTTCCTTGAACTGCTCGATGTTCTCATCGGCGCGGTTGAACGCCTGCACCTCACGGACGGCGGAGATCGATTCCTGCAGCTCGGCGTTGACGTTGCCGATCTCCTCGCGCGAGACCCGGAACGCCTTGCGCGCCTGGTTGGAGAAGTACAGCGTCGCCAGGAACATGACCGGCGCAACAGACAGAGACAGCATTGCAAACGGCGTGTTCGTGGTAACCATGTTATAGGCAACCCACACCAGGAGCAGGATCCCCTGAAACACGTTGACCAGGGCAAACGAAAATGCCTGCTCGATGGCGCTTGTGTCATTGGTAATGCGGCTCATCAGGTCCCCGGCCTCGTGCTCCGAGTAATAACTGAGCGACAGGCGGTGGAGCTGCTCGAACACTTCGACGCGCAGGACGCGCAGCACGTGCTGGCCTGTCCATGCCATGGTGAAGAAGGTCGCGCCCGTCAGCACGGCGCCGAGCACAAAGAGGCTGATCATCACCAGGACCAGGCGGAACAGGCCCACGATCCTCTGCTCGTTGGTGGCGGTGAGGGGATCGGCGATCTGGAAACCGCCGAGGGTGTATGCCCCGTAGACGATCTTACGGGAGAGGGTCAGCGAGGAAGGATCATCGGTGGCGAGATAACAGGTGGAAGCCGTCTGTTGTTGCTGCGCTCCGGCACCGAAGGAACCGAAGTTTCCGAAGGCAGAGGCGCCCGCCGGGACGAGGAAACAATCTGTCGCCTGCCCGGTCAGCTCGGGCGTCGTCACCTGGGTCCAGGTGGAGACAACGACGAACAGGACCGCCAGCCCGATCATGTACCAGTATTGACCGAAATACCTGCCCAGCCGTCCCAGGGTTTCCCCGAGGGCGCGCGGCTTGACCGTCTCTTGGTTCAGCATTCCGCCGAAACGACCGTGCATCATAGTGTCACCTCCCCCTGCGTTTCCGGCAGTAACTGCGAGTTGTAGATTTCAGCATAAATAGGTTCGTCTTCCATTAATTGGGCGTGTTGACCCTGCGCAACGATCTGACCTTTGTCGAGCACAAGGATCTTATCGGCATTCATCACCGTGCTGATGCGCTGCGCGATGACGAACGAGGTACGCCCTTTCATCAACGTATCGAGTGCTTTCTGGATCTCGGCCTCTGTAGTTAGGTCCACGCTGGAGGTGGAGTCATCGAGGATCAGGATGCGCGGGTTGAGCAGTAAAGCTCGGGCGATCGCAACACGTTGTTTCTGCCCGCCGGAAAGGGTTTGGCCTCGCTCGCCAACGTGTGTATCGTAGCCCTCCGGGAAGGACATGATGAAGTCATGCGCGGCGGCAGCTTTGGCAGCTGCCTGGATCTGCTCCAGCGTGGCATCCGGTTTGCCGAAGGCGATGTTCTCGTGGATTGTGCCGCTGAACAGGGTGGTCTCCTGCAAGACGATGCCGATCTGCGAGCGCAACGAGTCGATCGTCACGTCGCGCAGGTCATAGCCATCGATGGTGATGCGACCTTCGGTCGGGTCGTAGAAGCGCGGCAGCAGATTGATGATCGTGGTCTTGCCTGAACCGGTCGCGCCGAGCAGGGCAATGGCCTGACCGGACTTCGCTTCAAACGAAACATTGTTCAAGACCGGCTCGCCCCCGCCAAAGTAGCGGAAGGTGACGTTCTCGAATTTCACATTTCCCTGGACTTCCGGGAGCCGGATCGCGTCTGGCTTATCCACGATATCGGATCGGGCATCCAGGATCTCGAAGATACGGTCCGCCGAGGCACCCGCCTGTCCCATCTGCGTGACGATCATGCCGAACATCATGATCGGGAAGAACAGGTACATCAGGTAGAGCGAGAACTCCTGCCATGCCCCCAGGCTCAGCACCCCCGCGATAATTTGCTTCCCGCCCAGATACAGGATCGCTGCCTGCCCGAGATTTGCCACGAGGAAGATGAACGGGAACATGAAGGTGAACAGGCGCGAGACCGCGATCTGCTGGTTCATCGTGTCATCGGCGGCGCCCCGGAACTTCCCCTGCTGCTCCTTCTCACGCGTGAACGCCTTGATAACCTTGATGCCCGCCAGGTTCTCCTGCAGAACCGTGTTCAGGTACGAGAGCTTCTGCTGGACCTTGGTGAACATCGGCTGGGCGAGGCTGGCAAAGATGATGAAGGTCACGATGGCGACCGGCAGGATGGGCATCGCCGTCCATGCCAGCGCTACGTTCGATGTGAACAGGATAATGACCGTGCCCGTCAGCAGGATCACGGCGCCTACCAGCTGCAGGAGTCCCTGCCCGATGAAGAGCCGCACCTTTTCCACGTCATCGGTGGCGCGGACCATCAATTGACCGGTCTGGTTCTTGTCGTGGTACGAAAACGACAGGCGATGGATCTTGGCATACAGATCGTTGCGCAGGTCATACGCCACAGACTGGGAATTCTTCTCTGCCCAGTAGGCTTGCAGGAAGGCAAACACGCCCCGCAACACGGCGAAGACGATGATCGAGATCAGGGCAGTCAGCAACGCCTGAGGCGCATTGTTCACATCGGCGGCGAGCTGGACCTTGAGCTGGTCGAGCGTCAGGGTGCTCGGTCTCCCGGTCGCTTCCAGGATCTTCGGCAAGGCCGCGCCGACGAATTGCGCCGGGATCTTGTCGATCCCCTTCATAATCTGGTCGGCGATATAGCCGCTGGTGACAGCATCGATGACGTTACGGACCATGCGCGGCACTGCCAGCTGCGAGAGGGTGGCGATCAGCAGAAAGACATACGGTAACGCCGCCTGGCGCTTGTAATGCGTCAGGTAGCGCACGGCGCGGCCGATGCCCTTGAAGGAGGAACGCTGGCCGCGGGCGCGGGTTTGAGGTCGAGATAAAGTCGCTTGCATAGAGTCCTTTTGGTAATTGGTAATTGGTGATTTGTAATTCGTAGTTCGTAGTTGGAGTTACACTCAGTCTATGGCTCGCCTGTGAACTGAGTGTGAAGCGCTTGCGAAAATCAGGAGGGTTGCTGAAGCGGTTCAGCTTCCATTTCCCTGGCAGTATCGGTCATAATGTGCAGGGCCTGGTTTACCTGGTCGCGTTCTTCTGTGGAGAGCCTGCCGGCAAGCTGGTCCACCCAGCGATAGCGCTCCTCGATACTTTGCTGGATGAGCGCCCTGCCTTTCTCGGTGAGGTTCAGCAGCTTGGCGCGCCGGTCACTGGGGTCTTCCTCGCGTTGGATGAGGCCGCTCTGCACCAGCTTATCCACCAGCTGGCTGGCAGCCGCACTGGTAATATCGAAACGCTCGCTGATATCGGAGACGCCGCAATTGCTGCGGTAATGTAGCTGCATCAGGATGCTAAACTGAGCCATCGAGAGCCCGGTCGCCTTCGCAAAGTGGACGCGTTCGCGCATCGAATGATGCATGGCAATATCCATGAATTGGCGCAGAGTTTGGATGAGTTGGTGGGCAGAAGTCATAGTTAAGCCTTCCTGGTAGTTAAGCAGGCTTAACTGTATGCTCATTGGGGCTTTGTGTCAAGGGCGAGGAGATAAGAAATCCGTAAGAAGCCGGCAATGGGAAGCAAACAGGGTAGCGCCAGGAGCGCCAAAGCTTCGATCTCTTTTGTATAATAGAGGCAACTACGAAGTACAACGGAGACAGGCATTGAAAACCATCCTGGAACGATCGCGTTATCTTGCTTTCATCGGAATCGTGCCGTTATTGCTCGCTTCCCTGGCTGCTTTTGCCTGGGGTATGCTGCAGACCTTTGAGGTCGTGATGCTCGTCATCGCTTCGCTGGGAGGCGACAATAGCATCACGGTAGGGTTCATCAAGATCGTGGACAGCTTCCTGATCGCCACTGCCCTGCTCATGTTCACGGTCAGCCTGTATAAGCTGTTCATCGGCGACATCAATGCCCCCGAGTGGATGCTGGCAGAGGACCTCTATGAGCTTAAAGGCAAATTGAGCAGTATGGTCGTCCTGGTGATGGCGGTCAAGTTTCTGGAATTATTTATGCAGAAATTGGACGCCAACGAGCTCCTGTTGCGAGCGATTGCCGTCACACTGGTCTCTGCAATGTTGATCGCCTTCGCATACTTTGGCAAACGGAATTGACCACAAGAGACCCTGGTTATTGTCCGGGTTCCAGGCCCAGTGCAGGGATCGAGGGGAGATTCTGGCGGTATAACCAGCCATCGAAGAAATCGCTCAGCTCTTTGCCGCTCACCTGTTCCGCCACGGCAATAAAATCGGCGGTCGTGGCGTTGCCGCCTTTGTATCGCTCAAAATACGACTTCAAAATCTGGAAGAATGCCTCATCGCCGACTTCGACGCGCAGAGCATGCAGGGTGAGCGCCCCGCGATAATACACGCTGACATTGAACAGATCATCCGCGGGAGGGTCGCCGGGAGGTGACATGGAGTCCTGGTTCTTGCGCACAAAGCCATAGACGGCGCTCACCCATTCATCGAGCGCCTGCCGGCCCCGCTTGTGCTCCGTCCACAGGCCCTGAGCATAGGTGGCAAACCCCTCGTTTAGCCAGATGTCACGCCAGTCTGCCAGGCTGACGCTATCGCCAAACCATTGATGCGCCAGCTCATGGGCGACAGCCTGTTCCGTACCTTCGGGGTCACCCGCCCGGATCATATCGATTCCAAATATCGATAGAGTTTGATTCTCCAGCGCGGCGCCGAATTCTGCATCCATCAGCAGAGCCCCGTAGACGTCGAAGGGATACGGCCCGAAGAGGTCGCTGAAGTAAAGGAGCATATCCCCCTGGCGTTGAAAAGGCTTACGGACGTCCGCCGGTAACCCGGCAGAGTAATAGTTTCGGATGGGGATTCCGTTGGCTGCCTGCGAGGTTTCGGTATCGAATTCGTCGATATTGATCGTGGCCAGGTAGCTTGCCATGGGGTCGCGGGCCTCGAATACGAAGGTCGTCATCCCGCCCTGATCGATCGTTTCTCGCAATGTGCCGTTCGCCGCCACCTCGAAAGGCTCAGGGACGGTCACGCGGAAGGTGTAGGAGGCTTTGTCCAGAGGGTGATCGTTGACCGGATAAAACGTGGCCGCTCCATCTGGCTCGCTCAGGACATAACTGCCGCCATCCACCCGGATCCAGCCTGTCCGGACGGAAATCGCTCTGGAGTCAACTTCCGGTGGTGAGCCTTCATAGCGAATTTCCACGGTGAACGATTCGTTTTCCGACAGCCCTCCGGACGGAGTGATCGTGAGCTCCTGCCGGCTCCGATTGAAGTCTGCCGGCTGCCCGTTCACGGTGAGGGCGGAAATGTCGAAGCCGAGGAAATCCAGATTGAAGCTGCTGAGATTCTGGGTGGCTCGGGCATCGATGGTCACGATGCCTGCCAGGTCGCTCGTCGCGACATCGTTCACGGTTAGATCCAGAGTATAGTGCTGAACGTCGTAACCGCCGTTGCCCAGCTGAGGATAGAGAGAATCGCCGATCCCCGGGGCACCCGATTCTGAGACAGGCTCTGCTGTCACCGTCGAGGCCGTTGCCTGCGTGGCGGGAGCTGTGACAGTCGCCGGAACCGTAGTGCCTGGACGGCAGGCGCCAAAAAAGAGCACGAGAGATAGGAAAATAACGACCGAAAAAACTCTAGAACCGCGCATACGTTTCCTCCGGAGCAAATCCGTGATCTGGACGATCCCTCGAAATCCCATCCCACACGCTTCGGGAAGCACACAGCCGAAAGGATGTGGCGAAGTGGGCTTAACTGTATACGGAAACCAGCCTGGCGAAATGAAAGCGAGATAAGAGGCTTATTAGAGAATTCAGCGTAGATAGAAAACAGAAACACGCTATACTGGAACGATCACAACCCACACAGATAAGGAGTAACTATGGAAATTGAAATCGTTCATCGCCCGTCCTATTCACTGGCGGTTGCCCAACTGTCACCGAATGAGCGCATCCGCGCCGAAGCCGGCGCGATGGTCAGTATGAGCAGCAGTGTCAGCATCGAGACCAAAGCCGAGGGCGGGTTCCTCAAGTCGCTGGGGCGCGCGGTCCTGGGCGGGGAATCTTTCTTCCAGAACTTCTTCATGGCTTCCGCCCAGGGGGGCGAATTGACCCTGGCGCCCGAGCTGCCCGGCGACATGCTGCTGATCGAGCTCACGGGCCAGCGGCTGATGATCCAGGCGGGCTCGTACGTCGCCTCAGAAAACGGCATCGACCTGACGGCGAAAGTCAGTGCCAAGGCGTTCATGTCTACGGAGGGCATCTCCATGCTGGAAGCCTCGGGCACAGGCAAGCTACTCGTGTCCTCGTATGGCGCTATCTTCGAGCGCTCGATCGCGGCGGGCGAGAAGTATATCGTGGATACCTCCCATCTCGTTGCCTTCGATGTGACCATGGGAGTTGTCCCGAAGACGGTTGGCGGCTTCAAGTCCACGTTGTTCAGCGGCGAAGGGCTGGTCGTGGAGCTGACCGGTCCCGGAACCGTCTATATGCAAACGCGTTCACCGCGGGCATTGATCAACTGGATCATCCCCCAGCTGCCAAAGCAGGAAATCAAGAGCTCTTAGAATGAACGAGGAGTTGCGGCGAGCAACTCCTCGTTCTGTGCCGCCCATCTTAGTCTTCCAGCGCGTAGGCGACGGCTTGCTCCAGGGTTAGTGCTCGCCCCTGCTCCCAGAGCTCCATAAAGCGCTGCTCGCCCAATTCTGCACGGAGAGCCCTGCGCCGTTCTTGATATTCCACTTGATCCACCGGATCGATGACCGAGCCGATGGAGATCCGCAGCATGGCTGCGGCGCTCAACAAGCGCGCCGATTTCTCAGCCTGCCCCTGCGCCTGCGCCACCTCCGCGAGACGCTCGAGGCACCAGGCGCTGCCGCTCCGATCGCCGATCTCCTGCCGCACCTGGAGACTCTCGCCCAGCCATGCCATTGCACGCTTCCAATCCCCCTCGCGGAGCGCGAGCCAGCCTAATGTACCCAGCGAGACACCGATCCCCCACCGGTTGCCGAGCTGTTTTCTCAGCTCGAGGCTTTCCTCCAGCAGCCGTTTCGCTCGCGCCATCTCTCCCTGACGCAATGCAATCTCACCCAGCCCGGACAGCTCAAAGCCCATGCTCCTCGAATCCTTTAGCTCACGAGAGAAGGCCAATGCTTCCTCGAGCCGCAGGCGCGCCAGGGGATAATCTCCTGTCTTGAGCGCAGCCCAGCCCAGACTGATCAGGGCACGGGCAACGCCATATGGATCTGCCAACTCTCGCCAGATCGCCAGCGCTTCTTCCAGATACTCTACGGCAGCCGCCTCATCGCCAGCCTCGATCGCCGCATTCCCGAGCTTGATCAGCATGGAGGCGGCGCCCTGTCTGTCCCCCAGTTCGCGACATATCCCCAGACTCTCTTCGGCAAGCTCCACGGTCGCCGCATAATCGCTCTCGCGATAGGCAAGTTCCGCAGCCCGGGCGAGCAGGTCTGCGCGCTCTGCTGTCGGTGCCTGGGCGATCTCCATCGCCAGAACAGCAGATAACCGTTCCCGGCCTTCGCGAAAATAACCGCGCATTTCCCAGAAATTTCCGAGCGCGCTAGCCAATCGCAGGCACAGCTCCTGTGCGGCTTGCGCGGTCCTGCTCCATTCGAGTGCCGCGCGCAGGTTGTCATGCTCCTGCTCCATCCGCTCCAGCCAGTGAGCCTGCTCGCCGCTTTTTTGCTGGGCTTTGGATTTCTCAGCCAGGGCAAGGAAGAAGGTTGCATGTCGGCGCCGAGTCGTGTTTTCCTCACCGCTGGCGGCGAGTTGCTCCCGTGCAAACTCGCGCAGCAACTCCAGCATCACAAAACGCGCCTCGCCCGTTGCGGCTTCCACTTCCTGGATCAGGCTCTTATCCAGCATGGCGCTTATCTGGTCCAGGACAAAGACCTGCTCGCCGTTCTCTCCGAGGATGGCTTCGACCGCATCGATCGTACAACCGCCCACAAAGACAGATAGCTGCCGAAACACTCGCTGCTCGTGCTCCTCCAGCAGGTCGTAGCTCCAGGCAATGGCACTCCGCAGGGTCTGCTGACGCGCGGGCCGATCGCGGGCGCCGCCCGTCAGAAACTCGAGCCGGTTCTCCAGGCGAGCAAGCATGGCACGCGGAGGCAGCAACCGGATGCGCGCTGCTGCCAGCTCAATCGCCAGCGGTAGACCATCCAGCCGGTGACAGATGGCAGCAATCACCGGCGCCGTCTCGTTCGTGATCTGGAAATCCGGCCTCACCGCCTGGGCGCGCCGCAGAAACAGCTTAATGGATGTGTATTGCGCGAGCGAGTCCAGGGGCGGCAGCTGGGTGAGGTTCGGGAGTGGCAGGGGCGGCACCGGGTAGATCTGCTCGCCATGGACACGTAGCCCTTCGCGGCTTGTGACTAGAATCCTCACTTTTTCGCATGTCGCCAGGAGGTCTGAGACCAACGGGGCTGCCGCGATCACCTGCTCGAAGTTATCCAGCAGCAGTAGCGCCGATCGGTTTCGGAAGTAATCCTTTAGACTTTCAGGAATGGATCGACCCGCTGTCTCAGGGAGACCGAGGGTCTGCGCAACCGTCGGCGCTACCAGGCCAGGATCGGTGATCGGCGCCAGTGGGACAAACCATACACCGTCTGGAAAATGCTCGATGAGCTCAGTCGCAACCTGTACTGCCAGGCGGGTCTTACCGCTGCCCCCCGGACCAGTCAGCGTGACCAGGCGATGATCGCTGAGTCTTTGTCTGATATCGCTCAGCTCCTGTTCCCGCCCGATGAAGCTGGTCAGCTGGATCGGCAGGTTGTGCGAGGCAACGTTCAGCGACTTGATAGGCGGAAAATCCGAGGGTAGGCCCTCGATGAGCAGCTGATACAAATGCTTGGGCTGGCGTAGATCTTTCAGGCGATGCTCGCCCAGATCGCGGAGCGTCACCCCCTCGGGCAATTCCTTTTCCACCAGATCACAGGTCGTCTGTGAGATCAGGACCTGACCCCCATGTCCTGCCGCAGCGATGCGCGCGGCGCGATGGACATCCATGCCCATATACCCGCTCGAGCCGATCTGCGCCTCGCCGGTGTGCAGGCCCATCCGCACGCGGACGCGGATGCCATCGATCCACTCGTGAGCATGCAGCCGGCGCTGGCATTCCACCGCCGCCTGGAGCGCATCCGACGCACCCGGGAAGACGACGAAGAAGGAGTCGCCGTGGATGTCCATCACCGTCCCGCCCCGGGACTCGCATGCTTCCCGCAGGATCTGCTCATGATCGGCAATCAGGCTCGCGAATTTCTCGTCCAGTTGCTGGAGTAGCTTTGTCGAGCCTTCAATATCCGTAAACAGGAACGTAACGGTTCCGGAGGGGAGATTAGTCATTCTGTGAGGCATGGCTGAGCCAGGATCCACTCTTCTGGGTTTGCATCACTCAGGGATTCCTGGTTCATTTTTCTGTGGTGTACAGTGGGGATGTTGAATGGAGTATACCATCGTCAAGTGAGCGTCCAGGGGTGGTCTTGCCGCCAGCATGGTCACATCTTCGAGCCGGAAAATCCGTCCAATGTGCGTTTATCTAGATAGACCGGAAACCGGAGGAACCATGAAAATGCTACTTCTACTGGCTTTGGCTGTGCTGTTTTTGATCCCGCTCGGACAAAACGTAGCCGCGGCGCCCGCCACATCGATGGCGGCAGATACGGCGCCGTTACAGACGACACGCCTGCCTTTTAAAGGGACGATGCAATCGAATGAAACCTACAGCAGGGCCTTCCATGCCCTGTTCGTGACCGCCAGTGGATCCGGGGA
This sequence comes from Anaerolineales bacterium, assembly GCA_036833655.1. Taxonomy (GTDB): domain Bacteria; phylum Chloroflexota; class Anaerolineae; order Anaerolineales; family Villigracilaceae; genus Defluviilinea. The sequence continues at coordinate 14,444 of DAITPI010000043.1, forward strand.
GGCCACCCGGCTCGGTCGCTTTACTGCCAGCTACCAGATGGAGGCAAATCTCCTGGATATGTCGGTGACCGAGTCCATTTCTTTCACAGGAACGAATGGCGATAGCCTGCAGGCAAAAGCGCTCGGACAGGCAGTAGAGGACCGCACACCGGGCATGTTCAAGATCGTCGAAATTTACACGATCACCGGTGGCACGGGAGCATTCGCCGGCGCCAGCGGAACTCTGACCATGAATCGCCTGCTCAGTTATACACTGGGGGTTGCCACAAGCACATTCGAGGGCTTTATCCTGCTTCCAGCCAGGTAACAGGTGGATTGCCGTAGTTTTGGCTCAACTTAACACTGAAAGAGGAAACCGAACGATAGGGCCGGACAATGTCCGGCCGCTTTTTTTGTTTTAAGCTGTGGCAAAAACATCGCAGAATCGCTGAAGATGAGGAGGCTAAACAGCGAATCTTCCCCAGAATCGGCGGAGGAATGGTAATATCCAATCCGTCATTATTTCTTTATCATACGCTGGTTGCGATGGTACCGAAGTAGGGAATAGTAGCGGAACAATTGTCCAGGGAACGCGGTTAAGACTGTAGACATCCGAATCACATGCCACAACAAATCTTCATCAGTTATTCACGCAAAGATTCTGCCTTCGTCCGCAAGCTAGCCGGGGACCTGGAAAAAGCCGGCTACGAGGTCTGGTGGGACGTCTCGGACCTGCGCGGCGGCGACGATTGGGTGCGGGTGATCCCGGAGGCGATCGCCTCGAGCAGCGCGGTCATTGTTGTCCTTTCACCCAATGCAGTTGCCTCGGACTGGGTCAAGAAGGAATACACCCAGGCGCTTTCTCTGCACAAGAAGGTCATTCCGATCATGCTGCAGCAGATCGGGGTGCCTTTCGCGCTGAATACGATTAATTTCGTGGACTTTACCTCCGACGACTATCCTGCAAATTTCAACAACCTGCTGAAAGCGCTCGGATACACCGGTGAGCCGCCGGTCGTAACGCCGCCATCCCCGGCGCTGATCTCTCTGCGCAAGTACGGCATTCCCATTGGCATCGGCGTGCTCCTCGTGCTGGTATTCCTGGCAAGGGCATTCTTCGCGCCGACGCCACCTCCCGATGCAACTCCCTCGAGCGCTCCGACGAATACCGCCGTGATCCTCGTGGACACCGACACGCCAACGGTAAGCCCCACGGACAGCCCCACCCCGACCGCAACCTCCACACTGATTGAGCCTACACCTACCGACACCGCGTCGCCCACCTCCACCCCCACACAGACCGCGACGTTCACGCCTACGCTCCCACCGGCAGTTGCACTGCCGATCTGTGTCTACAACCGTGACGGTCGTGACGCCAACGTCCGTGAAGGGCCCGGCACGGATCGTTACATCGTCGTTGGAGAATTGCGGGGCGACGGGTCGAAGTGTCCGCTCTTCAGCGGGTATAGCCGGAACAGGGACCAGGAGATCTGGTTCCAGTTCGCCGAGAGCCAGGCTCCGGAGTTCCAGGATTTTGCCGGACGGTGGGTTTCTGCGGACGTGCTTGCCGCGACGGATCTGCGCCTGCTGCCCCTGCCGATCTGCATTTACGATAGCAGCGCCACCGTCCCCGTCCGCCTGCTTCCTGCCGAGAGCTCCGATCCCCTGGGAGAGCCAGTAGCCGCAGAGGGAAGCAATTGTCCCTTCTTCACCACGCGCCTCGAGAACAGTGAAGGGACCTGGTACCGGTTCGCCTCCGATCAAAAAGAGAAAGAAGAGCAGTTCCGGCAATATGCGGGTGGCTGGATCCGCGCAGATTCACTTGTCGTCCGAACGCTCGTCCTTCCCACGATCACGACCATACCCACGCCTGCGCCCACCAGCACTCCCACATCCACGTTCACTCCGACTCCGACCGAAACCGCCACACCGACCCCCACAGAGACGCCCCCGTCCTGACCGCTGGCCTCTACTTCGGACTCAGGATCAAAAACCCGCGCGGAATCCACCTGGTGGACGTCTCCCACTCATGGATGAGGTCCAGGTCCATGTTTGGCTCCGCAAAAAACGCACGCAGCATATA
>DAITPI010000044.1:0-16366 GCA_036833655.1 Anaerolineales bacterium
ACAAATCACGCTCTCTTCTTCTCCACCTGGACTCTCCGATCCACTGCTGGAGGCAGCGGGCCAGGCGCCCTGGTTGAACAGGCTGATATAACTCCGCAAGACGGTGAAATCCACATCCCAGGCAAAAACATTCTTGCCAAACACGGGATCGTGCTGGCGGGTTGCCCTGAAGTGCTCGGCCGGGAAGCTGGTTAAGACGATGTTCCCGGAAGGGATTTTGGTACCAATGCACGCCAGCTGACCGAGCTGTTCCGGACTCAGGTCGGTCTGGATCGCGCCCTGGAATGAGCGGATCAGGTCGGGGATCTCAGTGATGACCGCCGGGCTGGTCAGTTTGTCGCGCAGGGCGCAGAGCACGCGGTTCTGGTTTTCGGCGCGAGCAAAGCCGCCCTCGATCCGGATGCGGGCTAGTGTGAGTGCCCGGGCTCCATCGAGATGATGGGTGCCGGCCGGGAAAAGCAGACGCTTGTTCGTATCGGTGGCTGTCCGCCCATCCACTGTCTTGGGGAGAGTGACGTCGATGCCGCCCACGGCATTGACGAGTTTTTCGAAGGTGCGCATGTTGACCGCGGCGTAGTGGTCGATCTGCGCGCCAAAGTTGAGGGTCAGTGTACGCGCGAGCAGGCCCGGGCCGCGGGCGGGGTCATCGGTGTAGCCGAAGCCCGGATTGCCGTAGAGATATGCCTGGTTCAGTTTTTCATGATCCTGTCCATTGAGGTTGTCGGCAATGTCGGGGATCTCCACCCAGAGGTCGCGCGGGAATTCGAGGACCGTGACCTTTGGATTCACGAAATCCACCCGCACCAGCCGGATCACGTCCGCCAGGCCATAGGTATAGTTGTCGCCGCGTGCATCGGTGCCGATCGCCAGGATGTTCATCACCGGCGGAGCGCCACACAAACCGACATTCGGGGTGATGGTGGGGACCGGGGAAGCCCGTAAAACGGGAGCAACCGTCGGCTGCGCCTGGAGCGTCTGCACGGTACTGGGATCCGGGGTCCATGTGGCTGGCATGATGAAAGGCGTTGCCGTGTCCATGTTCAGCGCGGGGCCGAGTGGCTGCTGCCAACGCCCTTGCCATAACCAGGCAGCAAGCAGCATTACGGAGCATGCAAATAGGGATAAGAAGAACAGAACAGTTCTCTGAAAGCGATTCATAATGCATCAAGCGCGCTTTGTCTGCGCCGCTACGCGGCTCGGGCAGCGCAAAAGCTACTCCAAAACATAAATCACATTTGCAGGGACAGGTGTCAGAAAATAGACCGTGACCCAGGAGTGCCAGGGCTCAAAGTCCTTATCGCTGAAGCCCAGGTCGATCCACGGTTTTCCCACACACCCGTTACAGACGTCTTCCACCGAGGCAAAGCCATAGCCGGGAATATACAGCTGCTGACCGCGCATACTCAGGTACAGATCATACCGCAGCCCCGCCATGCCTTTCTGCAACGTCTTACCGCTGGATGTGCCGGAATAACACTTGTCGCCGCCCGAGCGGCAGGGAGAATAGGATGTGGCATACATCTGCACAGCCCGCCAGTACTCGATGTTTACCCCGTTCACCACCGCGCTCTTGACTTCGACCTTCGTGCCATACGCCATGATGCGCGTCTTGGGCGGGCGTACCATCGTTTCTGCCTCAGTGTTACGCGCGACCTCCTTGCCATCTTCATAACGGATGCGGATGCGCTGGACAGTCAGCCCCGTTTCACCCGGCTGCAGGATCTGCGTCTGGTCAAGCGGGACATCGGCCGAAGCCTGGAGCTCGCTCTCGAAGGGGATGGGCTTTTGAGCCAGCTGCACAGATTCGGTCACGCGGACCACGCGGATCTGCCCATCGGCTGGGACCGGCTCCTTCTCTGCTGGCAGGCTGTAATCCAGCCCGATCAACGGAATTTCCGCCTCGGCTAAGGCTTCGCCAACGGTCCGGGCAGAGGAGTCCAGGGTGATTGTCGTTCCATTCGCCGTGACGGTCAAATCTCTGGACTGTAATTGGTAAACGGTAATCGGTGTGCTGGATAGCGGCGACCCTGGGTCGGGGTTGACTCGGTCTCTTGCGTGTAACCATAAGGATGTTTCTTGTAAGGCCTGCCCGATGCTAAAGGCGGAAGATTCGATTCGTTGCTCTCCATCCGCTGTGGCGATCGTCAGCGGCACGGCGCGGCGGATCTGCAGGATAATCGGGTAAGTGGTAATTGGCTGGTCTGGCGCAACGGCGAGGCCGTTGAGAAGCACGCGGTCGTTAGGTTTCAGAGCCAGCCCGGCTTCCTCGATCAACCTGGCAGGGACGCGTTCGTCCGTCTGCAGGGTGAAGATTTGACCGTTGTCGAGAATGCTGACCGCAGGGGCGCTGACCGGCTGGCAGGCAAGCAGGAGCAACGAGATCCCGAGCGCCAGCACATGAGCAAATCTCATGGGCTGAATTATACGCTACCCGATCTCATGGACGATCCATACGTTCGGCTCGATGTAAACGCCTTCATCTTTTTCAAGCGCCATCTCGATGGGATTCAGTGCACTGGGAACAATGTACAAACCCGTCTGGGGAAACTTCATCCTCGTCCATTCTTCCCACTCGGCGGTGGAAAGCTATTTGCCATCCCCGCTACGCGGTCGTTCTCAGTATCATAAAGTGCGAATTGATACCGTGGGAAGCGATCGAGAAGCTCGTGCCAGTTCTCGTTTGCCACCCGGTCGTGCAGCATGAACGCAGGCCAGACCTCGCGTGTCAGGCCGCGGGCGAGGTCGCGATACTTCGGATGAGTCAGAGACGTAATGACCTGAAAGCGCCCAATGCTCATAGCTCGTGCACCAGCCAGACGTTCGGCTCGACATAGGTACCCATACCCTGCTCGGAATCCATGAGCATCGGGTTGAGCGCCCCGGGAATGTAATATTGCCCGCTCTGTGGGAACTTCATGCCTGTCCATCGTTCCCAGTCTGCGCGCGTGCCCGGGATGGTCATCGCCTCGTGGCAGGGCTTGATGATCCTGGCGCCCAACCGCACATGGACTCGCAGCCAGGCGTCGAACGGCAAGCCCTCTTCGTTGGTCCAGCGGATATAGTCATCGATGGGGATCAATGGGTACTTGCTCTTCTGGCTGGGTCGCACCGGCGCGACCAGGTATCGAAATCCTCTGGACTGGCCAATCGCGCGCATCGCCTGGACCATGCTGGCGCTCAATTTCTGGTTCTGATAATCGGGATGGATGGCGATCTGGATCGCCGATTGTATGTTGGGGCGCACGCCGTTCTTGTGATCTTCTACTGCCTTGCGAAAGACCCAGTCCCAGCCGCCCTCCGGAAGATCCTCGAGCGGCTGATCCCAGTGAAAGGGCAGGCTGTTCCCCATGGCAGCCATGCGGTCCGTTTCGGTATCCAGCATGGCGAACTGGTATTCGCCGAAGCGGTCGAACAATTCATGCCAATTCTGGTTGGCGACGGGATCATGCAGCATGAATTCGGGCCAGGAGATCTCAGAAATGTCAGCAGCGCGGTCGCGATAATCGGATAGATCGTCGGGCGAAATGATTCGGAAGCGGGATGTGTTCATACCTCTAGCGTTTCCTTAGTATAACGAATTAAGCCCAGCGCATCGCTTAACAACTCCGTCCCTCGACTGCCGTGCTTTTGCGCGGCAAGCGCTCGCGCGATGGGATCACGCCATCCTTCACCCAACCGGGTCTGCGCCCAGCGCGCGGCCGCCGGTTTGGAGAGGATGGTTCCATGCTCCAGCGCATACAGGGCGCGGCACATGGTCAGGATAGCGTAAGCGTGATATTCGCTGCCACGTTCCGCCAGCCAGGAGGAGTCCTGCAGCAACGGGAACCACCACTCCTGAAGTGTTCCCCTTACGGCGCCGCGAATCTCATCCGCAGAGACCGGGTCGATCAGGGTTGCGGGGTCGGGTCCCGCAAGCGTCACGCCGGATTCACGGATCACGTGGCGCTGGATGATCCAGTCGCTGCCGCGTTTGTCCACGAAAAACTCCTGCTCATTTACAGTCGGACAGGGATCGCCATCGGGATCGTGGCGGCGGACCAGTGATCTGGGCACATAGGAGCCCTCCAGCCGCTTTGCCCATGGCAATCCGCTTGCCCAGAGCTGCTCGTGCATGGATTTCAGAGCCCCGATGTGTTCCTTTGCGAGCGAATCGGTGGTGACGACCAAAAAGTCGATGTCGCTTGTCTCCGGATTGAAATCGCCACTCGAGAGCGAGCCATATAGATACATGCCAACGAACTGATCTTCGAGGATCTCTTGCACATTTGTCAGCAGGAGCCCCAGGATTTCGTTGACATCCGGATAGAGTGTCGGGGCGCGAAATCGGTTTACCATCTCTCAACGTGACCTTCTTTCACCGTCCACACGTCCGAGGCGAAGCGCTCGATGAAGTAGCGGTCATGGACCACGGCGAGAATCGTCCCCTTGAAATTGCCGAGCGCTTCCTCAAACCGGGCGCGCGAGGGAATATCCAGATGGTTGATCGGCTCATCGAGCAAGAGGAATGTACAACCCCGGGCGACAAGCAGGCCCAGCTGCAAGCGGGCGCGCTCTCCGAAGGACAGCGCCGCCGTAGGGCGCAAAGCATCATCGCCTTTGAAGAGGAAGTAATGCAGGAAGTTGCGCGCCTCTGTTTCGTTGAATGGGGCAATGCTCTGGATTGTCTGTAGGGCGTTCAACTTCGGGTTGAGCAATTCCTGCTCCTGCGTCATGTAGCCGAGCTTGACGGTTGCGCCGAGCTTGAGACTGCCAGCCAGTGGCTCGAGTCTGCCTGCAATGGTGCGGACCAGTGTCGTCTTGCCAGTTCCATTCGGACCCGTCAATGCGATGCGCTGGCCGGCGCGAATGTGCAGGTTGAGATTACTGAGCAGCGGCTCGTCATAGCCCACCGAGAGACTCTCCGTAATCAGCACATCCCTGGACTGGTGCGGTGGGGCTCCGAAGTCCAGTTTCAACTGCCAGCTCGGCCGGGGTTTCTCAATGCGCTCCTCGGTAAGCAGCTTCTCGATGCGCGCCTCGATATGCTTGGCACGACCCGCTACGTTCTTGGTGGCGCGGTTGCCGAAGAAGCCCTTGGCAAACTTGTCGCCGCTGTCGGCTTTGCCGCCCTTCTTCATCTTCGTCAGGCCGCGGATGTGCGCCGCCGCGGCGCGGAGCTGAGCAATCGCATCCTGCTGGTCCTGATACGCCTGAACCTGTTTCTCGCGTTCCGTGAGTTTCTGCTCCAGATAATCGGCATAGTTGCCAGGGTATGATTTGATCCGGTGCGTACCCGGGTCCAGCTCCAGAATGGAGGTCACGGTGTTGTCGAGAAAGGCGCGGTCGTGTGAGACGATCAGGGCCGCGCCCGGAAAGCGGTTCAGCCAGTCTTCCAGCCATTCGAGCATCTCGATATCCAGGTGGTTGGTCGGCTCATCCAGGAGGAGCAGGTGAGGCTCCTGGAGCAGGACCCGCGCCAGCATCAGGCGGGTCTTCTGCCCACCGCTCAGTTGCCTGACCGGAGTCTCCAGAGGGATCTCGCCAAGTCCCAGAGGACCCAGAAGCATGGGAAGCTGGTTATCCGTGATTGCTAACCGCTGCAGCACGGAGTCGTACTTTGCCTGAATGTGTGGGTCATCCGGCTGAGAGGCGAGCGCGGAGGCGAGTGAAGTGATCTCCGCTTCAAGATCCCCCGGATCCACGGGATCCAGCCCGAGCGTGTTCTGGATCGTCTGATCCTCATCGAACTCCATCCCCTGGGCAAGGTATCCGATGCGAAGGTGAGGACGCGTGGAAACGACCGCTCCCGAGTCAGGCTGTTCCGTCCCGGCCAGGATGCGCATCAGCGTGGTCTTGCCACACCCATTCGGTCCGATCAATCCCAAACGCTCGGTCTGGCTGATGCTCAATGACACGTCTTCGAGAATTGGCTGGATGCCGTACGTTTTGTAGATATGGTGAGCAGTAAGCATAGTCGTCCTGTCTACACTATTAAAAACGAAAACCGAGGGCAAGCCCTCGGCTGAATAGGCTGGAACCATACAGAATCGTCCAGCGGTCGCAGCAGGTGGTGCCCGTAATATCCTTGGGATTACAAAGTATCCGTCATTCGCTATGCTCCTGAGAGTGCAGCCGGATTATATCATCATATCCTAGGCGATTCCCTACGGCGCATAGGCGCATCCCGCCTTGAGAGACGGGTAGTAAGACTGTATATTCAAACCAGCTTGAACATGGGCGAGATCTCCTCTTTATCCAGCGCCGATCGTTCCATTCGCGGACTTTTCCAGGGTTTGGCAGCGGGTATCGCGGCGACGGTGCCCATCCCTATCTCTCTGCTGGTGGGCTGGACCCTGCTGCCCCGACGGGTGCAATACCATCTGCCGCCGCGCATGATTACCGAAGAGATCGCAGAGCGCGCTGGACTGGTTGCCTGCCCCCGGAATTTTGCGGCCCGGCCCACGCCATTCGTGGCGGTGCAATCTGATGATCATTCTCGCGCACTTCGTCTGGGGCATCCCACCTGGTGAAGTGGTGCGCAAGCTAACGGAATGCGATTAACGACAGAATTGGGAAAGGAGTTTCCTATGGAAATGCAGATGCAACGACCGGTCTCGAGCCGCGTCAATCTTGGTCCCGTCGAGCGAGGAATCTCTCTCGCGGCCGGGATGGCACTCCTCGCGTACACGATGACCCGCCGCCCGAAGCTCGGTCTGGCGCTCGGACTCGACGCCGGGTATATGATCTATCGTGGAACGACAGGACATTGTGTGTTCTACCAGATGCTGGGCATCAACCGTGCCCAGGCGAACGGCCACGAGGGCATCCTGGTGGAGCGGGCGGTGACGGTGAACCGCCCCAGGGAGGGGCTCTACCGGGTGTGGCGTGACTTCGAGAACCTGCCACGCTTCATGGAACATCTGGAATCGGTGCGCGTGGATGATGCCGATAGCGGCCGGTCGCATTGGGTGGCAAAGGGTCCGCTCGACAGAAACGTCGCGTGGGATGCGGAAGTGATCGAAGAGCGTGAAAACGAGCTACTGGTTTGGAAGTCCCTGCCGGGTTCTATTGTGGAGAGCATGGGCTGCGTGGAATTCGTGGATGCTCCCGGCGGGCGCGGCACGATCGTCCACGTGGTACTGCAATATAATCCACCCGCTGGCTCCATGGGCGCCGCTTTCGCCAGGCTTTTTGGGAAGGAACCTGGCTCTCAAGTAAAGGAAGATCTACGGCATTTCAAGCAGATCATGGAGACGGGCGAGATTCCCACCATAGAGGGACAACCCTCCGGACTAGAGACCGTGGATCAGGCTACCACGACACGCGCCAGGCGCAAGCGGGATGTGGTCCAGCGGGCATCCGAGGACTCCTTCCCCGCCAGCGATCCGCCGGGCTGGATCTCCGAGCGAGGTGTACGATGAAAGCGGTCTGCTGGAACGGCATTACAAATGTATCGGTGGAGGATGTGCCCGATCCTCGCATCCTTAACCCACGTGACGCCATCGTCCGGGTCACGTCCACCGCGATCTGTGGTTCCGATCTCCATCTCTACGACGGTTATGTGCCCGCGATGAAGAAGGGCGATATCCTGGGACACGAATTCATGGGCGAAGTGATCGAGGTGGGAGATCAGGTACAGAACCTCGCCGCCGGCGACCGGGTAGTGGTGCCCTTCCCGATCGCCTGTGGCAGCTGCTACTTCTGCGAGCGTGGTCTCTGGTCGTTGTGTGACAACTCCAACCCGCAAGCCTCGCTGGCCGAAGCGGTGTTTGGACATTCGCCCGCGGGCATCTTCGGATATTCTCACTTAATGGGTGGCTATGCCGGCGGGCAGGCGGAATATGTGCGCGTACCCTTTGCCGATGTGGGACCATTCAAGGTCGATCACCAGTTCCGCGATGAACAGGTGTTGTTCCTGACCGATATTTTTCCGACCGGTTATATGGCTGCCGAACAGGCCAACATCCAGCCCGGAGATACCGTCGCGGTCTGGGGCTGCGGTCCGGTCGGACAGTTCGCGATCCAGAGCGCCTGGATGTTCAACCCGGCACGCGTGATTGCGATCGACCGGTTCCCGGAACGCCTTGAGATGGCGCGGACCTACGGGCGCGCCGAGGTGATCGACTACAGCAGCGGCGTGGATGTGGTGGAAACGCTCAAGCAGATGACCGGCGGCATGGGACCAGACGTGTGCATCGATGCCGTGGGCATGGAAGCGCATAAGACCGGTCTGGAAGGCGTCTATGATTTTGCCAAGCAGACCGTGCGCATCGAGACAGATCGTCCGTACGTCCTGCGTGAGTGCATTCAAGCATGCCGCAAAGGCGGCACAGTATCGCTGCCAGGTGTGTATGGCGGTTTCATCGATACCATGCCGATGGGGGCAGCCTTCAACAAAGGGCTGACGTTCAAAATGGGGCAAACCCATGTGCATCGCTATCTGAAGCCGCTATTTGAAAAAATCGAGAGCGGGCAGATCGATCCCTCGTTTGTCGTCACCCATGTCTTCCGCCTCGAACAGGCGCCCGAAGCCTATGAGATCTTCAAGAAAAAGATCGACGGTTGCATCAAGGTGGTGATGAAGCCCTGAGGGCATTTGCCCGACAATTCATCCTGGATCCACCAGATGGAAATAACTGCCACTGGGTGAGCCGGCCAGCAATGACCGGATCTCACCCAGTTTTTCTGGTGGGATGTTTTTGACCGATGCTTGATGCGATTCAACGCTGTCCCACACTTCGACCATGAGAAACTTCGCCGGGTCGTCGTGGCTCTGGAAAAGCTGAACAGATTCGCAGCCTTTTGACGACCTGATAAGCGGCATGATCGAGCGAAGAAATTCACGCAGGTCTTCGATCGATTTGGGTCCTGCCTGGGTCTCGCCTATTCTTGCGATGCTCATGTTCGGCTCCTTGCCTAAACGGTGTATCGGGCTGAATGCACCAGCCAGACTTCCATTTTGCGTTTGTCTTTCACATTCACGACCCCGCGCGGCTCACACAGGAACTGATCTTAGATCAGCTCATGGGTCGCGCGGGTGATCTCACTCTGCCATTTTAACGCACAAAAACCCCGGCGGTGCGGGGCTTTGCATGCAAAGGTACAATTTCTAGACAGCGTCTTTGAGGGCTTTTACGGGACGGGGTTTGACTACTGTACGAGCAGGCTTCGCTTTGAAAGTCGTCATTTCTTTTGTGAAGGGGTTGCGGCCCTCGCGCTCGGGCTGGGCGGGCTTTCGGACAGTTGTCAGTTTCAACAGGCCCGGGATTGTAACCTCCCGATCGGCCTTGAGTTCCCTGTAGACTACGCTGTTCAGGGCATCCAGGACGGCACTTACCTGTTTCTTCTCCAATCCGCTTGCGCTGGCGATCTCCTCGATCAACTGCGACTTGCTCATACGATCTTTTGTTGCCATATCATCCTCCTTTGGGAATTGGCTTTTTTCATGCCTGGGGCAAAGTATACGCTAAACTCACGCAAAAAGGCAAATGGCAAATTGGCGGTTAACCCTGAAAACGGCGAAAAAAAGGCGGTTTCTTGCCTATTTTCGCCCATCCGGGGCATCCTCACGCGAACAGACTTCCATTCCCGCCTCTTTCTCAAAGGATTCTTTGCCTTCGTTATAGGAAAAATGAATCAAACCCAGCCATCCAATCGCTTCGGTACACCCCAAGATTTCACTCGTTCCTAAGCGTACTTCGATCTCGCCGGAGCGGGAAGAATGTCACCTTATTTACTGGTAATTATCCATTTGCATTGGCGAATCGCTCTGATTAGTATGAAATCAAGCCAAACGTAGAAAAGGAGCTAAAAGTGAAAAAACAACTGTTTCGTACCATTATATTGTTGAGCCTGCTATTCATACTATCGGCCTGTGGAGGAGGCAATAAAGCCAAGATCAGCGTCGAGATGACCGACGAGGGATATACACCCGCTCAGTTCACGGTACCAGCGGGTGCTGAAGTGACTATTGTGGCCAGAAACACGGGCCTGCTTGAACATGAATTTGCCATCATGGAAAAGGGCTATAAAGTTGAAGTGCCCTTCGGCGATAAAGATGAGTCCCATATCTTTTGGGAACTCGAGGGTGTTGAATCTGGTGACACCAAGACTGGCACGTTCACCGCTCCGGGCGAACCTGGCGATTATGAAGTGGTCTGCGGACAGCAGGGGCACATCGAGAAAGGCATGGTTGGAACACTTACCGTTAAATAGTAAGGGAAACGACTTTCCATGTATCCCGTCTTTGTGAGAAGACGGGATTGTCTTCTCTCGCCGCCAGACCATGAGAAAGAACGGCTCAATGGTTGCGAGAGGATAAGCTGCGACAATCTCCCAAGCCTCGTTATCTGGCTGATCAGATTTGTCCCAACAATTCTCTCAGTGCGCCCAGCAGCAACGTGACATTTTCTTTCCTGCTGGAATACCCCATCAAGCCGATCCTCCAGACCTTATCTTTCAGCGCGCCGAAGCCTGCCGCGATCTCGATGTTGTACTCGTTCAACAGCCTCGCCCGGATCTGGTGTGGATCCACCCCGGCCGGCACCTGCGCGGTGGTCAGGGGCGGGAGCCTGTACTCGAGCGGGATGAACGCGGGCATATCCATGATGTCGAGGGCATCCCACAGCCCCTGGGCGTTGGCACGGATGCGCGTAAAGGTGCTCTCCAGTCCCTCCTCCACGATGACGCGCAAGCCTTCCGCCAGCGCATAATGCAGGTTCGCAGAGGCGGTGTGATGGTAGGCGTGCCCGCCCATCCAATAGTTGGCATAGGCTTTCAAGTCCAGATAGAAGGATGCAACGGGCGAGGTTCGATTTTCGATCTTCTCTTTGGCACGCGGTCCCATGGTAATGGGCGCTAACCCGGAAGGCGCTCCCAGACCTTTCTGGCTTGCGGAGTAGGCGGCGTCGACATTCCAATCATCGATCTTGACCGGGATATTTCCCAGCGAGGTCACGGTATCGAGCAGAACCAGCGCCTCATAGCGATGAACGAGCTCGGCAATCTCCTTGATGTGCAATTGTTCGGCGCCGGTCGACGTCTCGGCGTGGACGATGGCGAACAGCTTGTATCGCTTCTGTTTAAGTGCCGCTTCGATTTCCTCGAGAGTGAAAATCTCACCGAGGGGCCGGGTGATGCGGTCTACCTGCCCGCCAACGCGCCCCGCGATATCTGCCAGGCGCTCGCCGAAGTAACCGTGGATCGCAATCAGGACCTTGTCACCGGGCTCCACCAGATTGACCAGCGCCGCCTCCATGCCAGAGGTGCCTGTGCCCGACAGGGCAAACGTCCATTCATTCTTCGTCTGGAATACAGTACGGAGCAGATCCTGCTCCTCCCCGTAAAGCGCCAGCAGCTCGGGGTCGAGGTGTCCGACAGTGGGGGCGCTGAGGGCGCGCATCACGCGCGGGTGTGCCATGCTGGGCCCCGGTCCAAGCAGGATCCGGGCGGAAGGATCAAATTTTGGGTGTGAGGTCATGCGAAGTCTCTTCTGGAAATGGATTGACTTTGCCGTTCGTGTGCTCTCATCCTTTGAACGGTCAACTAACGTAAGATACAAGCAAGTTTATCATACCGACTCGTGCGGGAGCACAAGCCTTCTGGCCAGGTTGTATTACAATAGTGATGCCCAAAATTTTGTCGAGGAGTTTCGAATGAAAAGAACGTTTTTAATTCTGGCTGTCCTTCTCAGCCTGACCATCGCATCATGTGGCGGGGCCGGTGGGGCCAGCAAAAGCATCAATGTGACTATGACCGATTTTCAGTTCCAACCCAGCCAGTTTACCGTGCCTGCGGGCGAGGAAATCTCGTTTGCCTCCACGAACAATGGAGCAGTGGTGCATAACTTTGTCATCATGAAAAAAGGCACCTCCGCCGGTCCAATGTGGGACAAAGAGGATGAGCCCAATGTCTACTGGCAGGTCCAGGTGGTACCGGGTGGCTCCGTGGAGACCTCGTTTACCGCGCCGTCGGAGCCCGGCGATTACGAGGTCGTATGTCGGACCGAGGGCCACATTGCCTCGGGGATGACCGCCAAGCTCACTGTCGTTCCTGCCGAGCAATAAACCGGACTCAACGTCTCCAGACGTTGAAATCCTGATGTCTGGATGCATCGACTCATTTTCGAGCCCATGGACAAGCCGCTGATCACCAGTCTCGGCAATCCACTTGTAAAACAGGTGCGCCTCCTGCGCCAGAAGAAAGCGCGTTCGGAAAGCGATACCTTCCTGGTGGAGGGCATCCACCCTGTGGGGGAGGCGATCGAGGCCGGGTGGGTGTTGGACTCTGTGCTCTACGCGCCAGACCTGCTGGCAAGCAGCTTCGCCCGTGATCTGGTGAGGCGTCTCGGGAGCAAGTCCCAGCCCGTCGCTGCCCAGGTTATGGAATCGCTGGCGGACAAAGAAAATCCCCAGGGCATTCTGGCGGTCGTCCGCCAGAAGCACACACGAATCGCAGACCTGCAGCCACCGACGGCGCCCGGAGCCTGGCACATCCGCTGTGCGGCCGCGCTGGTCTCTCCGCAGGATCCTGGCAATGTGGGCACCATCCTGCGTACCCTGGACGCCGTGGGTGCGGGCGCACTGTTTCTGCTCGACGGCGGTGTGGAGATCTATCATCCCACGGTAGTACGTTCGAGTATGGGAACGCTGTTCTGGAAGCCCGTCATCCAAGCCTCTTTCGATGAATTCCTGGAGTGGGCTCGCCAGGCGGGATATCAGCTGATCGCAACATCGGCTCATGGCGATGTAGACTACCAGACCCTCATTCCACAGGCGCCCTGGATCCTGGTGCTCGGTAACGAGCAGAAGGGACTTTCCAGTTCCCAGACCAACGCCTGTGATGTAGCGGTTTCGCTGCCGATGCGCGGCAGGGTAAGCTCATTGAATTTGGCGGTCGCAGCGGGGGTATTACTCTACAGGTATTGTGAAAAAGAATAGGGGCGGAGCATACACGGAGTGTAGTCCGCCCCACAACGAAATCGGGGTCAGCCTGGTGTCCAGAAGGAACGGCTAGAACTCGTCCTCCTCCTCATCCCACAGCTCGTCATCCTCGTCTTCGGCATCATCTTCCTCCCATTCCTCAACCTCTTCTTCCTCCCACTCATCCGCCAGGGCTGCATCTTCACTTGGCGAATAGGTTGCGCATCCGGTATCAGGATCGATCTCGACCGCGGCCGCGCTGCAATAGCCTTCATCCAAAAATACACAATCTGCGTAATGACATTTGATCCGGGGCATGCTGTCCTCCTGGGTTTAGGGTTGTCGTACCACGCGTATGACCGAGAGGATAAAGATAAGGGTCATCGCGATCTGCGATGCAATACAGAACGGGCAAAAGGCTTTGATGAGGGCGATCTCCACATAGATCAGATACAGCGTAAACAGAAACCCTACCAGCGAAATGCCGAAAAAGACCAGGCTTCCATTCTCTCGAAGGAAATCGACCTTGCGTTCGCCAAGCAGCACCACCAGGATCGCGGCGTATCCGGCCACACCCAATACTGCAACGGGGATCTTGACTGAGAATAGTTCTATCTTGGAGTATTTACTGGCATTGACAACAGAACAATCCTTGGAGCCGATGCACATGTTGTCGTTCGACGTGAAAGCGTACACGGTCATGTAACTGGCGACGAGCAAACCGATGACGGTGAGCGCGATGGCAAGTTGTGATAGTCGTTTTTCCATGAAACCTCAGATCAACCAGGCTTGTACTTCCTCACCAGCAGGCACGCATTTTACACCAGCGGGGATAATTAGTAAAGCGTTTGCCTGAACAAGCGAGTGTAGATTCCCCGAACCCTGGTGACCTGTCAGACGGGCTGTGTAGCCGCCGCGTTCCGTCTCTTCGCTGACGTGTGCCCGCAGATAGCTTTCCCGTCCATCGGAATCGATCTGTTCTTCGCAGCGCACACGGATCGCGTGCCTGTTGCCGCGGAAGGAGCCGCTCAGCCGCCCGAGCGTGGGGCGCACAAAGACTTCAAATCCCACGAATGCCGAGACGGGATTGCCCGGCAAGCCGATGAACGGAACCCCCTTGTACTCGCCGAATGCCACGGGCTTGCCGGGGCGCATGTTGACGCGCCAGAAATCCATCCTGCCGTTGGATTCGATCACCAGCTTGACAAAGTCGAACGCGCCCACGCTGACGCCCGCCGAGGACAGGATCAAATCCACATGCAGGTCCGCGGCTCGGTCGAGCAGCTCTTGTATCGCCCCACGATCATCGCGGGCAACGCCCAGGCGCAGGACCTCGGCGCCCGCTTCCTCGACCAGCGCGGCAAGTGTGTATGAATTCGAATCGCGGATCTTTCCTTCTTCCAGAGGTGCATCCACGGACAATAACTCATCGCCGGAAGAAAACAACGCCAGGCGCGGTTTTCGGTAGACCAGCACGTCCGGCAGCCCAAGGGTCGCCAGCAGCCCCAGGTCCTGTGCTTTGAGAATCCGTCCTTTTTGGAGGACAACCTGGCCGAGACGCAAGTCCGTGCCGCGGGCGCGCCGGTTCGCCCCGGTCCTGGCGGCTTTGAAGACCTGCACGGCATCCGGGGCAGGAGTTCCGGCATCGCGGTGATCAAAGTCTGTGTCCTCAACAGGCACAACCGCATCCGCTCCTGCGGGAATAGGCGCGCCCGTCATGATGCGGGCGGCTTCGCCTGGTCCGAGGGTGAGCGTCGGTTGCGAGCCCGCCGGGATATCGGCGACCACGTGCAGTCTGCGCGGCGCATCCGGGGTCGCTTCGGCGGTATCTGCGGCTCGGACGGCGAAGCCATCCATTGACGAGTTGTCGAACGGAGGCAGATCCAGCGTGGCGACCACATCCTGGGCAAGAACGCGGTTCGCACAGCCCGCCAACGGTCTGGTCTCCGTGGAGACAGGTTGGAAATGGGAAAGAATGCGCTCGCGCGCCTGGTCCACGCTTAATAGTGACATAGTATAAAAGCGGCGGAATTATACTGTGTTCTCTGAGATTTGGGATTTGGAAAGCAGTAACGGGGGATTGGTAATTGGGGATTGGTAGGTGGTGATTATCCAGGTCTGGTCCGGAGTGCTTCCAATACATTGGGCAGGCTCTCGATCCGCGTGAGCACGCGGCTCAATTGTGCGAGGTCACGGATTTCGATCACCAGCTTGATATCGGCAACAGTGCGGTTGTAGTTCACCGAGACGTCCGCGATGTTGACGCCTTCGTTCTGTAGCAGCGTCGAGATATCTCCCATCAGGCCCTGCCGGTCATAGGCTTTGACCGTGATATGCACGGGGAACGTGCGCTCCACCTTGCCCCAGTCCACCTGCAGCAGGCGCTCCTTGTCTTTGATACGCAACATGTTCGGGCAATCCTGGCGATGAATGGTCGCGCCGCGCCCGCGCGTAATATATCCGACGATCTGGTCGCCGGGCATGGGATTGCAGCAACGCGCGATGCTGGAGAGCAGCCCCTTCAAGCCGACCACCTCCACGGCATCGGTGGAGGGCTTGGCCTCCTGCGCCGGGATGGTGGCTTCCAGGATGTCGGCGGTCTCTACGGTGTCGGAGAGTTGCTTGATGACCCTATTTACTGAAAGGTCGCCATTGCCGATCGCGATGAACATCTCGTCCGGGATCTTGAACCCGAGCTCGCGCGCCATCTTCTCGAAATTGGTATTTGCGAGTCCCAGTCTCTGTAGCTCGCGCTCGAGCGTGACCCGCCCCTGAGCCAGGTTCTGTTCATCCTCTTGTTTCTTGAACCAGGCTTTGATCTTGGAGCGGGCGCGCTGGGTCTTGACCAGCCCCAGGTTCGGGTTCAGCCAGTCCCGGCTGGGTCCGCCGCGCTTCGCCGTCAGGATCTCCACCTGATCGCCGGTCTTGAGCTCCTGGTACAACGGGACCAGCTTCCCGTTGATGCGCGCCCCCCGGCAGCGGTGACCGATGTCCGTATGGACGTGATAGGCGAAATCGATCGGCGTACAGCCCGCAGGCAAATCGATGATGTCGCCGCGCGGCGTGAAGGCGTAGACCCGGTCCTGCAGGACGTCGGTCTTCATGCCTTCCACGAATTCCTGTGCATCCTTCACATCCGAGCGCCATTCCATCATGTTGCGCAGCCAGTTGATGCGCTGCTCGTATGACTTGTCGCGGTGCGCGCCTTCCTTATAGCGCCAGTGCGCCGCAATGCCGTATTCCGCGTTTTGGTGCATAGCCGCGGTGCGGATCTGTACTTCGAGCGGCCGCTTGTCGTCATAGATGACTGCAGTATGAAGAGACTGGTAGAAGTTGTCTTTCGGCGCGGCAATGTAATCATCGAATTCGCCGGGAATCGGTCGCCAGTGGGTGTGGATGACACCCAGCGCCGCATAGCAGGAGGGGATATCTGGCACGATCAACCGGACCGCCCGCACATCGCGGAC
>DAITPI010000045.1:0-16213 GCA_036833655.1 Anaerolineales bacterium
GGGCAGGGAAGAGGTCGTATTGGCGGTATCCACCTCGAAATCCGCGCGTGCCCCGTTGACGTCCACCGAGTAGGAACCGGCCGGCAGATTGACGATGTTCAACGGAATAGACATTCGGAATGGCAGAGTGTCCTGGACGCAGCCTTCGGCATTTGACGGTATCGTTGAGACGGTGATCGCGATGTTCGAGCCATCCTGCTTCTGCTGGACGAGCTCGATCTGGGCGCAGCTATCCGGCAGGTTGCCGCTCACGATGACTCGGACCGGGATGGGTGAGCCGACGCCGACTTCCACCTGGATCTGGTCCACATCCACAGGCTGGTAGCCCGTGGCAGGAATGACCTCCTCGACAGGAATAGGCTGTTCGCCGGACGGATTTGTGATGACAAACGGCGAACAGGCATTGAGGATCAGCATCAATGTGAGTATCGATAAGAATAAGAATTTGCCTTTCATGACGTTCTCCTTGCAGGAATTTGGTTTAACTCTCTAGACAATATGTGTTCGGGTCTGGATTCCGTTCCCGGTTCCCGTAACGGGTCAATGACGGTCTTCTGCAGGGAAAGGTTCCGTGCCTGGCAGGAAAATCCGGGGCAGAATCAGCACAAAAAATCACACAGTCCCCGAATAACAGAACAGCCCAATCGGAGCTCCGACCGGGCGAAACAAGCAGGCGACAATGGGCTGCTCAGCGCTGTGAATCTGGCTCTTTCAAATCTGATGGCGAATGCTCAAGAGGGGCAGGATAGATCTTTTCAGGCGGCACCCTGGCTTTGGGTCGCTGGATCAGCTCCAGCGTGACTCCCAGCGATTTCTCGGTATCGAGATAGGCATAGTGCCCATCGCCGTCGAGACCGAACCCCGAGCCGTCCTGGATCATCGCGATGCCCGCCGATCGGACCTGTGACAGCGCCTCCGGCATATCTTCTACCAGGAGCCCGAAATGATGGACGCCATAGCCATGCTCCCTGACAAAGTCGGCATAGATAGAGCCGCCCTTCTGCGCCTCGATCAGCTCGATCCGCAACGGCCCGATCTGGGATAAGGCGATCCGCATGCTGTAGTCTGCCGGGTGCCCATGGTAGGACATCTCCCGGACGAGCGGCTTTGCATACGTATAAAAGTGCCACGGTCCGATACCAAACTGGCTCCAGTAGTGTTCCACGGTTGCATCCAGGTCGTTCACCAGGAGTGCCACCTGGGCAATGCCGTTCTGGAGGAAAGGCAGGGGCTGAGCGGTTTCTGTATCCGGTTTTGTCATGTCGCTATCCTTGGAAATGCGCCAATATTCAGTATAGACTTTTCCGCTTACCCGGCTGATGGCTGCTCTGTGTACGCCGCGAACTCTTCGATCGCTTTACGCGACAGCTCATGCTCACCGAGCCGCAGGATCAGCTCCAGGGGAATCGTAATATCGGAGACCCCGGTCAGGAGGGTGGCAACGACTTCCTCCACGGACTTGAGGCTTGCAGCCAGAATCCGAATGGGGTTCGTGCGAGCGATCGCCACGCACTCTCTCACGACCTGGATCCCGTCGCCGAGCTGTCGCGTGAGGCGGTTCACGTACACGGCGGCATACGTGGCCCCCGCCAGAGAGGCAAGGTAGACCTGCGCAGGGCTCGCCACCGCCGTAATGGCGCAGGAAACCCCCTCACCTTTGAGGTGGGCAGCCAGGGCGAGATTCTCGGTCGTGGCCGGGATCTTGATCACCACCCGATCCGGCGCCAGCCGCGCCATGGAATGCGCCTGCGCGAGGCGGGCGGCGGTCTCGCCGGCAGTTACCTGGTAGAAAACCGGACCCGTCGTCAGAGCCAGGATGTCCTGGATGACGTCCCGCGCTCGCCTGCCGGTCTTCGCCATCAGGGTGGGATTGGTCGTCACACCGGCCACAAGCCCGAGTCGGACCGCCTGCTGCACATCGTCGATGTTCGCGGAATCGAGAAAAAGTGCCATAATCGAATGCCTTCCCACTTGCCTGTCCTGGAGTTTGAGATGGTTATCCCTCGATGATTCTAATCCCGTCACGTTGTGTCGCCGGGGTGACATTACTCACATATGTGAATGTGATTCACAAATGCTATGCAAGTGCCCTTTTTTTGTGTACAATGAAGATATCCTTTCACCATTCGACAACGACACATCACGGAGGATACTTTGACGCAGACGTTGAGCGATTTCCTTGTGCCTGAAGCGGTGGATTTAGGCGTGGACGCTGAAGATGCCGGTGATGTCATCCGCAGGATCGGGGGAAAATTGCTGTCTGCGGGCTACGTTCGAGACACATTTATCGAGGCGGTTCTGGAACGCGAGAATACCATTCCGACGGGCCTGCCGCTGAGTGGAAAGCACAACGCCGCCATTCCGCATACAGACGTGGAGCACGTGATCCGGCCCGGAATTGGCATGGCAACCCTGCTCAGACCAGTTGTCTTCAAAAATATGGTTTCTCCCGAGGAGACCGTTGAGGTACAGCTGGTTTTTGTTTTAGCCCTGGAGCAGCCCAAGTCCCAGATCGAGATGCTCCAGGAAGTGGCGCAAGTGTTGCAGCGACCCGACATAGTGGCTGCCTTGATGGAAGCCCGGGACCTGGAGCAGGTGCACGCAGCCCTGCAGTCCAGTGTGGCAGAGAAAAGCTAAAGTTATTCTTCCGAACAACCCTATCGAAACAGGAGATGCGACAATGGGACAACCGAAACGAATTCTTGTAGCCTGTGGCACTGCGATTGCGACCTCCACCGTCGTCGCACGTGCGATTGAAGAGGCGCTCAGCGATCGCGGTATTCAAGTCATCACTCGACAGTGTAAGGCCACAGAAGTGCCCAGTCTGGTGCAAGGCATGGACCTGGTTGTCACAACAACCCCCGTGCCTGCCAATCTCGGCGTTCCCGTGATCCAGACACTGGCATTTCTGACTGGGATTGGAAAGGAGGCCGTTATCGAACAGATCATCAAAGCCCTGGTCCCGTCGGACCATCCCGTCTAAGCGTTTCTCGCCAATCCCTTACTATCGAAAGGAGTGTACGTTCACATGGATGCATTTCTAGCTGGCCTCAAAGCCGTCATCGACACGCTGGGCTCAACAGTCCTCCTGCCGATCATCATCTTCCTGTTTGCACTGGCCCTGGGTGCAAAGCCTGGCCGCGCCTTCCGCGCCGCAGTCACGATCGGCATCGCGTTCATCGGTATTGGCCTGGTCATCGGTCTGATGTGGACCAACCTGTCGAATGTGGGACAGGCAATGGTCACCAATACAGGCTTGAAACTTGACACGATGGATGTGGGCTGGCCTTCCGCTGCCGCGATCGCCTTCGGCAGCTCGGTGGGCCTCTGGGTGATCCCGATTGCACTGTTGGTCAACGTCGTCCTCCTGCTGTTCCGCCTGACGAAGACTCTCAATATAGATATCTGGAACTACTGGCATTTCGCCTTCATAGGCTCGATGGTTGTAGTCGTCACCAAGAGTCTGTGGATGGGTATGCTGGCAGCTGCGATTGCGGCAGCGCTCGCCCTCTTCCTGGGTGACTGGACAGCCAAGGCAGTGCAGTCCTTCTATGGCACGCCGGGTATCTCGATCCCGCATCTGACGACGGCGCCGGGTGTGCCGTTTGCCATCGTCACCAACTGGATCGTGGACCGCATCCCGGGTCTGAACAAGATGCAGGCGGATCCGGAAACCATCCGCAAGCGCTTTGGCATCTGGGGCGAGCCCGTCATCCTTGGGCTGGTGATCGGTCTCATCCTGGGTGTGATCGCCTTCTACAACGCCGGCGATTTCACCACGGTCCTGACCAAGGTGCTCGGCACGGCCATGAACCTCGCGGCGGTCATGCTCTTGCTGCCCCGCATGGTCCAGATCCTGATGGAAGGCTTGATCCCGATCTCCGAAGCTGCGCGTGACTTCATGCAGAAGCGCGCCAGCGGACGTGAGATCTACATCGGCCTGGATTCCGCCATTCTGATCGGTCACCCCGCTGCGATCTCCACCTCCCTGGTGCTGGTCCCGATCGCGATCCTGCTCTCCATGATCCTGCCCGGCAACCACGTGATCCTGTTCGCCGACCTGGCGGTCATTCCCTTTGTGGTGGCCCTGTTTGCTCCCCTGATGAGGGGCAACATCGTGCGCATGATCATTGCCGGGACGCTGGAGTTGCTCGTGGGCTTCTATATTGCCACTGGCATGGCTGATATTTTCACCGGTGCAGCACAGGGGGCTGGTTTTGCAATGCCTGAAAATGCAGTCAAGATCACCAGTATCGGCGATGGCTTCCTGTGGACCCAGTGGTTCTTCACCCGTATGGCCCAGTACCTGGGCGTGTTTGGACTCTTGATCGTAGCAGCCCTCCTGGCTGTGGTCTGGTTCTTCTACCTGAAGAACCAGCATGCCTGGGAAGTGGCTGCCGGTGCACCGGAGACCTCCGGTCAGGCTGCCGACTAACCTGCCTTTTTCTATTTGACCAGGGTGGTTCTAGCGCCACCCTGGTCAGCTTATAGATCCTATGATTGACGGCTTCATTCGCGGAATGCTTGGCAGTTCGGGGACTGCCATATTGGATTTCTATATCTCCAACAGTTTTTGGATCAATGCACTGATTCTTCTTTACGCGCTCGCTGTGGCGTTGTCGCGGCGGGCGTTTGAATCGAGCCGCCAATCCTTGCTCGCCGCTTTGCAGGGCCAATATGGCGCACGGCTTGCGCATAGAGGTAGAGACTCCATGGTGGGGTTGCTGAAAAAGATCAGCATCCCGTGGGACCAGGCGCTCATGCAGATCCGCTTTCCTTTTCTCTCGCCGCCTGGCAGCTTCCGGATCTATCGCAAGAATCCGGCAACGTTGCAAAAGCTGCTCCCGCTGGAGGACCTGGCGGATTTGTTGGTGAATCGCTGATTCCAGATCCCCATGCAATCCACAGTTCATCCGAACGATCTCACGGCGCTCCATAGAATACGAGGGCTGGTCATCGATATGGACGGCGTGCTCTGGCAGGGCGATATCCCCATGCCGGGTTTGCATACGTTCTTTGAGACGCTCCAGCGCCGCCAGATCAAGTTCATTCTGGCGACGAACAACAACACGCAGACTCCGGAAGGCTTCGTTCAAAAAGCCAGACGCCTCGGCGTGGACGTCGGGCCCGAACAGGTTGTCACAGCAGCTATTGCCACCGTTCATTACCTGAAATCGAAGTATCCCCCGGGAAGCCGTATTTACGTCGTTGGAGAAGCAGCACTCAAAGGCTTGATCACCGAAGCCGGCTTTAGCCTGGCAGACACCGGCGTGAGCGCTGTCGTTGCAACCATGGATCGCCAGCTGACCTACGAGATGCTGAAGCGCGCCACCCTTCTGATCCGCGCCGGCGCGGACTTCATCGCGCCCAACCCCGATCCTTCCTACCCGACGCCGGAGGGGATCGTGCCCGGCGGCGGGGCGATCGTGGCCGCCATCGCGACCGCGTCCGATTGCCAGCCGCTGATCATGGGCAAACCGGAGGGCTGGATCTTCAGGCTCTCCCTGGAACGCATGGGACTCCGCCCGGAGGAAACCGCCTCGCTGGGGGACCGGCTGACAACCGATATCGAGGGCGGTCAACGCATGGGACTGCAGACCATTCTCGTCAGCGGCGTTTCCACCCTCGCAGACCTTGCCGCAAGTCCCGTCCAGCCCACCTGGACATTTGCCGGCATCCAGGAGCTGGCGGAGGCGCTCTCCGGGTCCGATTTCTGATCTTCCGCCCTCACCGAAATTCGAACGCAAATTCCCTGGAAACAAAAAACTGTGCCCTCCCCATGGGAGGACACAGTTGAATAGAAACCCTGCTGTTTACCTGGCTGCGATCTCTTCTTGCGCGAGCTCCTGCTCGAATGCTTCACAGAAATGCTGCAGTGAAGCCATGATACTCTCGAGAACTTCCGCCCCGGGCAGGTCGGTCAGCAGTGAATAGTGCACGTGGTTGGGGTCCCGGGGATCCGAGAAAAGATCCAGGCGGGCGCGTAGATCGGGGAAATTCAGAAGCGTGTCCCGCAGCCGGGTGCCGGTATCGAAAAGCCTCTCGCCCAGCCCCGAGGGACTGCTGTAAATCCGGAAACGATTCACAAACGCAAAGACCTGGCTGTCCTCCAGCCAGTCTCCGAAGATCTGCAGGCTGTTGCGGCGCGGGTTCTGCACGCGCATGCGGATGCGCAATGCGTTCTCCTCGTTTGCCGTCCCGATGGTAAACCAGCGGTCGTTGTACACGCCGCTGATCACGTGCACGCGTTGCGGGGTATAGAAAAAGCCTCGCTGGCGCGCCCACTCTGCCAGGGCGGAGCCAAAGTCGCGTTCCTTCGGCGGCGGGATAAGCGTTCTGTTCTGTTGGATTGCCAGAATGAACAAAACCGGGAGTGCCAGCGCGAATGCTAAAAGAAAAAACAGACCAAGACTGCTATCCATGTTCTACCTCATAAATATCCTAACGCAGCGAACCAGGAACTGTGACGCTGCAAGCTTCCCCTGAGTTTCACCATGTGCTTGCCAGGCTATTCCACAAATATGGGTCGGAATTGTACGATAGAAGCGGGGCAGGAAGCTTAAAAGAACATGACAGTTGGTTACACCAGGACTTAAGCACTGCTCGCCCTCAATAAGGTAAACTTGCACCTGTCATCCAGACATGCATCGAATCATTGTCTCACTTCTCTTCTTGTTCTTCCTCTTCGCGTGCCGCCCGGAACAGGTACTCGTTGCACTTCCCACACAGACGGTGAACGTCGAGGCAGGGCAAGCGGTGCTGATTCAGCTGGAGAGCGGAGAGATCCTCGTGCATGGGGGAGAAGACGGGCAGGTGCGGGTGGAAGGGCAGGCGATTTCACCGGATCATACAGAACTCAAGATGGAGAACGCTGGTGATATGATCCGGATCAGCGGAGAGTATACAGGCGGGCACTCTCTGGATGTTCCGTTGCATATCGAAGTGAGCCTGCCGAATCACATCCCGCTCAAGATCGAAACGGACTCTGCTGCCATCACCGTCCGCGACTACCGCGGCAGGCTCGAAGCAGAAACCGTGTCCGGTGATATTTGGATTGAGAATGGGAGTAGCGAGATCGTGGCGCATTCCAACCGCGGCGATGTGCAGGTGCGAAACTCCACAGGGACGATGAGCGTTGTGGGGAATTACGGTTTGCTCACCGTAGAGGGTTCGCGCGGAGATATTGGTGTTTCCACCATCATGGGGACGATTCACTTCAACGGCTCGGTCCAGGGAACTGATTCTGTGCACCTCGAGACCGACCATGGACCGGTTGCCGTCTATCTGAGCCCGGACTCGGCTCTCAGCTTTGAAGTGACTTCGAACAGCGGAGATGTGGCCTGCATGCTGCCGGATGTCACTGCAACGCTGCGGACTTGCAAGGGCCTCCTGAATGCAGGCGGCGGCGCGCTGACCATCCGCACGGTCAGCGGCGCGGTGACGCTGCAGCTGATTCCCTGATCTCCTTCACCATCTGCTTCATATCGTGCGCCTGGAACAACGCTGTCCCCATGATCAGACAGTCCGCGCCTGCCTTCCCAAGCAGCGCCGCGTTCTCGGTCTTGACCCCGCCATCCACGGCGATCGTGAGCGAAGGATTCAGATCCTCCGCGATACCCCGCGCCGCCTGGATTTTTTCGACCGTACCGGGCAGCATGCTTTGACCGCCGAACCCGGGATATACGCCGAGGATCAATAAAAGATCAATATCCTGGACGAAGCGGACGATCTCCTCGATCTGGTTGTCGGGGCTAAGCCCCAGGCCGACGCGAGCATCATGTGAACGAATGATGTCGAATGAATCAACGGGATGCGCCAGCGTATCCCACTGGACGATGATCACATCCGCCCGAAAGCTCCGGAAGCCGGATAACACTTCATCCGGATTCGATAATTCGAGATGCACATGAAAAGGCAGGCTGGTGTAAGGACGCAGGGCGGTCAGGTGATCGGGAGTGAGGGCGAGGTTGGGGACGTAGTGCCCATCCATCATGTCGAAGTGGAAGGAATCGACGCCCGCAGATTCGGCGCGCCGGACTTCTTCGCCCAGGCGGGCATAGTCCGCGGCTAGCAAAGAGGCGCTGATCTGGAGCACGCTAGCTGTTCCAGGCCTCACGGATGCAATTTGCAATGTCTCTTGCAGCGGCGGCAGGAGCAGCCTGGGCGGTGATGCCGCGTCCCACCACTACGCCGTAGATCGGTACGCCCTGGAGAAGGGGAAGCACATCCCCGTTGACGCCGCCTGCGACCGCCACGTCGAGTCCAAGGCTGCACATGTTGCATACGGTTTCCACAGCCCGTTCATCCCACAAGGCGCCCTGGATCGTCTCTTCATCGATGCTGCGATGATACAGCACCAGGCTGACACCGGCTGCCTGGACTTCTCGGGCGCGCTGCACGGGGTCCAGGACGCCGGTCATATCTACTTCGGCGCGGCGCTGCCACTGGTCGGCTTCGCGCTGGACCTCCCGGATGGTCGCCAGCGTGGTAATGCCCTGCGTGGTGACAATATCCGCGCCCGCCCGGAACGCCATCCCGGCTTCGTAGGCGCCCACGTCGCTGGACTTGAGGTCTGCCAGTACGATCTTGTCCGGGTACGCGGACTTCAGCCGGGTCACGATGCCAATGCCCACCGATTTGATCAGCGGTGTGCCGGCTTCGAGAATATCGACATACGGTGCGGCGAGGGAGGCGAGTCGCAGGGCTTCTTCGCCATCGAGGGTATCCAGTGCAAGCTGCAGTTTGACCATGACGTAGCTCCAATTCACAAATGTGAGTATAATATCACATATGTGAAAATTGTAACGAATGGCAGCATTCCTGTCAATGAAACGGAGTCAATATGGCGAAGGAAATGCGTGCGGTCGTCTATCTCGGACCGGAACAGATCGAATTGCGGACTCTACCCATCCCTGCGCCCGGCGAGGGTGAGCTGCTCGTCAAAGTGCGCGCGGCTCTGACGTGTGGTACCGATGTAAAAACCTATCGGCGCGGGCATCCTAAATTTCCGCCGCCTTTTGTCTTCGGCCACGAATTCGGCGGCGACGTGGCTGCCGTGGGCAGTGGTGTAACGAAGTTCCGCGAAGGCATGCGCGTCACCGCCAATGTCTTTGCCGAATGCGGGCAATGCTTCTACTGCCAGCGAGGACAGGGCAACCTCTGCGAAAACCTGATTTACAACTTCGGAGCATTTGCCGAATACATGATCGTTCCCGCCTCGATCGCGCGCCGGACGACCTTCGAGATCCCGGCGTATGTCTCCTATGCGGAGGCAGCGGTCCTCGAGCCATTGGTCACCGTGGTGCATGGCTGGCACAAGCTCGGGATCCAGCCCGGCGCGACGATTGCGATCCTCGGCGCAGGCGGACCGATCAGCCTGTTGCATCTGCAGCTCGCGCTTCGCTCGGGGGCGAGTCAGGTGATCGCGATCGGTCACAGCCCGGCCCGTCTGCAGGTAGCCGCCAGATTGGGCGCGACCAACGTATTAAATGCAAAAGAGGCCGACACGATTGCCGGCGTCCGTGACCTGACCCATGGCTACGGTGCTGATGTGGTGATCGAGTGCGCGGGGACCAAGCTTGCCTGGGAAACGTCCGTGGCGCTGGCACGAAAAGGCGGGCGCGTGCTGTGGTTTGGAGGCTTGCCCGGCGGCACGAAGGTAGAGCTGGATGCGAGCCGCCTCCATTACGGCGAGATCGATCTTCTCAACATGCACGGAGGCACAGCACAGGATGCCTGCGAGGCATTCGCTCTGATCACATCCGGGCAGTTGGATATCGCTTCCCTCTTGAACGGGGAGCTGCCACTGGAGCAAGTGGAGCTTGCCCTGCAGAGGATGATCTCCGGAGAAGCCGTCAAGCTGATCATCAACCCGGCTTTGTAAGCGCGCATGACATTCATCCTGATTTTTTGAAACCGGTTGACAAGTGTTCTGCCAATCCCTATAATTCACATATGTGACTATTCGTTCACACTTGTGAACCTTGGAGAGTGCAATGTCCTCAACACTGACGCCGCGTGAACGTGTGGCTCTGACGCTCGACCACAGGGAACCCGACCGGGTTCCGATCACACTGGGGGGATCCGCAAACCACCTGACCGAACAACGGTACGTTCTGCTGCGCGACCATTTCCAGGTTCAGGACGTGCCCCGCCGGACGCTGGTTGGGTTCTATACCACACCCGATTACAACCCCATCCTCGAAAAACTCGGCACCGATTTTCGCTTCATCCATATCCGCCCGCCAAAAAGTTATGTTGCCAATTCCATGCTCGGGGACTTCAAGGAGTTTGTTGACGAGTGGGGTATCACCCACCGGCTGGTTTCCGGCTATTACGATCTGCACGGGGCGCCGCTGGGCGAAGATCTCACGATCGAAAAAATCGAGACGTATCCCTGGCCTGACCCGTATGACCCGGTGCGACTGGAGGGTGTTAAGGAAGAGGTCGAAAACCTGTACTACAACACCGACTACGCCATCGTGGCGCACCGCCCGGTGTATGGCAATCTGTGGGAGATGACGCGCGCCCTCGTCGGGATGGAAAATGCCCTGATGATGACGGTCATCGATACGCATATCTTCGATTATCTGCTTGGCAAGCTGGCGGAGGTGCTAGACGGTTTTTACGATGCTTTCCTGGGCGTCGTCGGACCATACGTGCAGGTCGTCGAGATGGCAGACGACTATGGCACGAACGCGGGTCCCATGTTCAACCCGGAAGTCTATCGCAAGTACTTCAAGCCTCGCTACAAGAAGAGCATTGAGCTGATCAAGAAGAAAGCTCCACAGGCAAAGGTGCTTCTACACAATGATGGCGCCATCCGCAAGTTCATCCCGGACCTGATCGAGACCGGCTTCGAGATCCTTAACCCGATCGAAGGCCACCTGCGCGGCATGGATCCCGCCGAGCTCAAACGGGACTTTGGCAAAGATCTCACTTTTCAGGGCGGCGTGGATGTCAAAACCGTGCTCAATAATGGCACGGTGGAGGCTGTACGCCGCGAGGTCCGCCTGCGCATCGAACAGATGGGCTGTGACGGTGGCTACATCCTTGCCCCGGCGCACAACTTTGGCAACGATATCCCGCTCGAAAACATGCTGGCGTTCTTCGAAGCGGGCCGGGAGCTCGGCAAGTATCCACTATGATGCTCGAAGAACTCCGCGCGCAGGTCTTGAAGACGGCCCTGCTCCTGCCCAGGTATGGGCTGGTCTGGATGGCGGGTGGCACCGTTTGCGCCCGCGACCCCGAGACGGGGCATGTCGTGGTCACCCCCAGCGGGCTGGATTACGAATGCCTCACGCCCGAGGACATGATCGTCACCGATGTGAACATGAATCTGCTCGAGGGCAGATATCGGCCTTCGGTGGCGCTCAACCTGTGGACGGCCTTCATGCGCGTCCGCCCCGAAGAGATCTACGCGGTCGTTCATACGCACTCCCCGTATGCGACCGCGTTTTCGGTGGTGCACGAATCCATCCCGGTCATCACCGAGACGATGGCCGACTGGTTCGGTCAGCCGGTCCCGGTGACGCGCTATCTGAGCGTCGAAGACCCCGAATTTCCAACGTTGCCCGTGCAGACCATGGGCAATGGCTACGCCGTGCTGCTCGGCAATCACGGTCCCATCACCGTGGGCAGGACGCTGGAACATGCCCTGGAACGTGCCGTGACGTTGGAGGAAGCCGCTCACACCTATTCGGTTGCGAAGACCATCGGCGCGCCGATTGCCTTGCGCGAACAGCAAGCGCGCGCCTCCTTCGATTATTACCACCACCGCTACGGACAGAAGGAATCCTAGGAGACCCCCTTTGCTGGAATTCAATGCAGCACTTATCGCCTTCGACCTCTACGCCAGGGATGCCCGGGAAGTGATCGACCTGCTGGCAGGCAAGCTTCAGGCGCAGCAGTTGGTCTCCACAGACTACGGCGCGCAGACCTGGTCGCGTGAGCTGAACCATCCCACCGGTCTACCTACCAGGCCATTTTGTATTGCATTTCCTCATGCAGACGCCGAAGGCGTCAACCAATCCGCGCTGGCTGTCGCGATGCTTCGCCAGCCGGTCGTCTTTCAAAACATGGCGGACCCCGAGGAGGGGCTGGATGTGATGTTGGTGTTTATGCTGGCAAATCGCAACCCGGAGGAGCAGATCCAGACGTTACGAAACCTTGCCATGCTATTTGGTCAACCCGAAAAACTCGTTGAACTACGGGATCAGCTGACTCCGCAGGGGGTGGAGGACTGGCTCCGGCGTGAGCTCTGCCTGGGTCAGGACGGCGGTTGAGACTGGTGCCCCAAAGGAGGATCACAGGTAGAGATACCCAGGATTTTTCTCTTCGATAGTCGACTATCCTTGAAGAAGGAGAAAGTAGAAGCATATGGGTAAATTGATTGTAGTTGCGTGCGGCGCGGGGATCAACACATCGACGATTGCGGAAGATTCGATCCGGGAACGGATGGCAAAGGAAGGCATGGCGGATGTGGAGGTCAAGCGTATCCTGATGGCGGATATCGAAGGATATCTCACCCGCACTGACCTGGTCATGATCGTGTCGATGATGAAGATTTTCCGCACCTTCAATGTGCCGGTCATTCAGGGAATGCCATTCCTGATCGGTTCCCAGCAGGAGAAAGATGTGCTGCTGGACAAGATCGTGAGCATCGTCAAAAACTAACTGCCGGAAAATGTCCGGTCATGCAATGAAATCTCACTGAGGAGAATGCAAGATGGAAATTCTACAAACTGCTGTTGGCTGGTTCCTGGGTCTGGGCTCCACGGTCATCGTGCCGATCGTGCTCATCATCCTGGGCTTGATTTTCCGTGTAGGCTTTGCCAAGGCCGTTCGTGGTGGTGTCATCACGGGCGTCGGTCTCGCCGGCCTGTTCCTGGTGGTTAACCTGATCATCTCGGCTCTCCAGCCGGCGGTGCAGGCGCTGGCGACGAACCTCGGCGTTTCCAAGTCCTTCGTGGACGTGAACTGGGCGGATGCCGGGATCGCCTGGGGCTGGCCCGGTGTCGCCGGACTGGTGCTCTCCATCCTGGTGGTCAACATCCTGATGGTCGTGTTGAAACTGACCAAGACCCTGTGGACCGATGTCTGGTCCTACTGGCATGGCTCCGCTCTGGCGGGCTTTGTCTGGGCGTTAACGGGCGGGAACGTCGTTCTCGGCATCATTGCGGGCGTGCTCTACCTGGTGCTCGGCTCGCTGATGAGCGACCTGACCGCCAAGCGTTATCAGGAGTTCAACGATATGCCCGGTATTGGCGTGCCGTGTGGCACGACCGTGCAAGCCAGTCTCTTTGCCATGCCCGTGGTCTGGGTGCTTGATCGCATCCCCGGAATCAAAGATTGGGACGCTTCCCCTGAAGGTATCAAAAAGCGCTTTGGGCTGATCGGCGAGCCTGCCATCCTGGGTCTGCTGCTGGGCTTCATCATCGGCATTGCGGCAGGCTATAGCGTCCAGCAGTGGCTGGGGCTGGGCATGCAGGTTGCCACCATGATGGTTGTGCTGCCCCGTATGGTCTCGATCATCGCGGAAGGCATCGTGCCGATCACGATGTCCATCGTCCAGTACATGCGCGAGCGCTTCAAGGATCGCGAGATCTTTGTGGCCGTGGACTGCGCCGTTTTGCTCGGGCACCCGGCTGTGATGGCTTCCTCGGTCATCCTGTTCCCCCTGTGTGTGTTGCTGGCAGCCGTGTTGCCTGGTGTGCAGATGCTGCCGATCGCCAGCCTGGCCGTCATACCGTTCTGGGCCGGCGCTGTCGTGCCCTATACCAAGGGCAACGTAATCAAGACCGTGATCGTACTGCTGCTCTATTCCATCCCCTTCATGTACTTCTCTACGCTGACGGTGGATGCCCATACGGAAACCTTCAAGATGATGGGACAGTATGGAGAGCAGATCGCCCAGGGCTTGAAACTCGCAAGCTGGGATATGGGGGGAGACATCCTCGGCTTCTTTATCCAGCGGCTCTTCGGACTGTTTGGATAGAACCTACAACTGAATAGTGAGGTGGCTTCCACGTTTCCAAAGGTGGTGGAAGCCACCCCGCACACTCAGGAAAAAAAGTACGAGGCAAGAATGGCGAAATACAAGGTTTGTGTCGTCGGCGGACATTGCAGCAACCGGATCATGATCGTTGCCGAACAATTGACAGAGCTCTTCGAGAAGAAGGGCATCGACTGCCAGGTTTTCACCCACGGGGTTGCCGGAGAATACAGCTATCCGCCGCGCTCGAACCTGATCCTTCAGCTATTGCCCGCTTTCACAGAACAAGACGCCGGCTGCCCGGTGATCAATATCAAGCCATTGATTGGTGATCCCTTTCACCCGGCTACAATCGAGAAAATTCTGAATCAGGTACGGGCCGATTACTCGCTGTAACCGGCTGGTACCTGACCCGAGGAACACCTGGATGACCCACGGATGGACGTCACGAAAGCGCGTAGAAACGGCTTTGAGCCATCGAGAACCCGATCGGGTTCCTTTGGATTTCTGCATCACCTTGAACGCCTATGTGTGTCTCCGCCAGCACCTGGGTCTGCCGGCTGAGCCCCATGTGCAACATGACCGTTTCTTCGAAGTTCGCCCGCCCCTAGACATGATTGAGCGGCTTGGCCTCGATATGACTTTTGTACGGCTTCGCAAAGCCACGAACTGGAAGGCCCCGGCTCCGCTTGCGGATGGAACACAATTGGATGAATGGGGTGTTGGCCGCCGTCTGGTGGATCTTCCCACCGGAGCACAACTCTTCGAAGTCACCTACAATCCATGGAAGAATCTCAGGCCCACTGATATCGATCTGGATGCGTTTGCCTGGCCGGATCCACATGCTCCCGGTATAGTCGAGGGGTTGGAAGACGAAGCCCGGATGTTCGCTGAGGAAGCCAGGCTGGCGGTGATGGGACGCTTCGGTGGACCTGTTCTAGAGCTCGCCGGGTACCTGCGTGGTTTCGAGCAATGGCTGATGGATCTGATCGTCTACCCGGATTTCGCCCGCGAAATGCTGGAGCGGATCACGGATATCCAGATTGTGTTGGATGAACGGGGCATCGCGGCTGCAGGTCCCTACCTGTCCATTTTCAAAGCGAGTGGGGAAGATTTTGGCATGCAGAATCGCCCCCTCTTTTCTATGAAAGTGTGGAAGCAAGTCCTTTTACCGCCGCTCTCGCGTCGATGGCAAGCCGCTCGCGCGGCGCTTGATCGTTACGCTCCCCACGTCAAGATCATGCTGCATTCGGATGGAGCAATTCGGCCCTTCCTGCCTGATATCATTGCCTGTGGTGTGGAAGTCATTGATCCGGTTCAGGGAGTCTGTACGGGGATGGAACTCGAGGGTTTGAAACGCGATTTCGGCGCTCAATTATCCTTTCACGGGGCAGTGGATACGCAGTTTACGCTCCCGTGCAAATCAGTGCCAGAAGTGGCAGCGGAAACCGCTCGTGTGATCCGAGCCCTGGGGCCAGGCGGTGGACTCATTCTGGGCCCCAGTCATTTCGTCCAGTCAGATGTGCCGCCCGAAAATATTGTTGCCATGTGTCAGGCGGCACACCAGCATGGGGTTTATCCCCTCCAGGGAGACCAGGTTTTGCATGGAACAAAAGATTTATCTTGATTATTGTGCGACCACTCCCGTCCATCCGCGTGCAAGGGAAGCCATGGTTCGGGCCCTGGATGCAGATTTTGGTAATCCCTCGAGCCTGCATTGGGCGGGACAAAAAGGAGCTTCCCTCCTCAAAGCGGCGCGCGCTGATGTGGCATCTGCATTGGGTTGCCGACCAGAAGAGATCATCTTCACGAGCGGTGCCACCGAAGCGGATAACCTGGCTCTCTTTGGGATCTTACACCGGCTTCCGGGGAAGAAAGCTCACCTGATCACCTCCGCCATCGAGCACCACGCGGTATTACATGCTGCCCAGGAGCTGGAGGATCAAGGCTATGCAGTAACCTATCTCCCCGTGAATCGGCGTGGCCTCGTCAACCCGGACGATCTCCGCCGCGCCCTCCGGCCGGAGACGGCACTGATCTCGATCATGCTTGTGAATAATGAGGTGGGCTCGATCCAGCCGGTTGTGGAGATCAGCCACATCGCTCGCGAGCATGGAATCTACTTTCACACCGATGCTGTCCAGGGCATGGGTTTGCTCGATGTGGATGTGAACATTCTGGGCGTGGACCTGCTCTCACTTTCGGCCCACAAGATCTATG
>DAITPI010000046.1:0-4290 GCA_036833655.1 Anaerolineales bacterium
GCAGACCCACGGGAAATTAGAACAATTGTACTATGAATCACTGGGGAGGAACAGGAGTGAAGGATGGGGCGTGTCTAAGAAGATGGGCGAAAACACGTTCACCCTGGAGTACACAGAGCGTGCAGAGCTTTCTTAAGGGTTTTCTCAATTGTCTGCTTGGGCGCAGTGGTGAGTTTGTTGGATAAGCCCACAGATATAGACACTCCCAAGGGATGGGAGTGATGAGGCTATTCGTCCGGCAGCAGCCGATCCTCGATCTCCCAGAGGTGGTCCAGCGTATGCCAGGCAACGCGCCGGACAAAATAGCGAGCACTCCAGCGCACGCCGCCGCGCGGCCCTCGCAGGGGGATATCCCCAAGTGCGGAGGCGGTCAATGCCTGCAGTATCGCCTGCCGGGCTTGCTCCAGCTGCGTTGGGAGATCCATCGAGTCGTTTTGTGGAATTTTCCAGCCTACTTGACCGGTGTAGCTCACATCCGCACCCAGGACGTGTTCGACAATGCCCTGCAACTGCCGACCGCCGCCGCGTGGACCTGTCCGAAGCGTCTTGCCCCTGGCTTTCTCCATCGCTTGATCGAATGCTCGCCAGCAGGCTTTCAACACCGTCTCCAGGCGTGCCTGCTCAGCCTCACCAAGAGGCCCCGCATCGTTTGACGGTGCTACGCCAGGTGCGCCGAAATCGGTCGTTGCATTCCCCTCCAGTCGCTCACGAATCATGAATACAGACTCCTCCAGCGGTGCCTGGAATCCGAGTCGCGTGGTTTTCAAGATACGCGCGTAGCGAGGTCCGTAGGCAAGTAATGACTGCACAGCAGATGATTCGTCCCGTCCACTGCGGCACCAACCGGGCCAGTCCAGCGCGCCGGCGAAGGTCCGTTTTTCTCCGACTTCCAGGTAAATGTCAATTTTCTGGTGTGCTCTTGCCATTCGATTTCTTGACCACGTCGCCCACACGGATCCTGCCGGGCTGCACGATGCGAGTGTTGATCCCGCGCAGACGGAGACGTTTGCCTT
Organism: Anaerolineales bacterium; assembly: GCA_036833655.1. GTDB lineage: Bacteria > Chloroflexota > Anaerolineae > Anaerolineales > Villigracilaceae > Defluviilinea. Next base: position 1,014 of record DAITPI010000046.1, read on the forward strand.
CGGGTGAGTTGACGAATTTCAGAGCTTCTACGCCGAAACGGTCAGAGAATTTCCGGCAGCCGGTGTGAGGCTGAGACGAGACCTCCAGAATTGCCGAGCCGACCGCGAGGCGCGTCCCCGGCGGAAGATTCTCATCGCTCAGGTCGAAGTCCACATAGAGCTGATCTCCGGCAAGCGGCCAGCGTTCCGGTTCCCCCGCGACCAATTCGACTGCGCGGGCGTTCATGACCGTGATCTGCGCGTCCGGATTTGCCGCCCCATCCGGCATGTGCTTGCTGCCGCGCAGTCTCCAGTTGTCGCCGAGCAGTCCCTCGGCGAGACTCAGCTCCGCCTGGTCAACGATCTCGCGCACATCGTCCACCGGACGGCGCACGATCATTTTGAGGATGCCGTGTTCCCTGGGGGATAAGCAAACGGTCTCCAGGCCCTGTTCCAGCTCTTCCATCGCTAAATATCTTACGGCTTCCATTAAGGTCTCCTTTCCCTGCACTCGCCTCGAGCAGGTGTGCGAATGATACCTGGGATTCCGGCCCGATTCAACCCTTCTTTCCGCGCTTTTTCCGGTGATACAATGCCTTTGAACCTAAGGAGTGGAGCGATGGCAAGGATTCAACTTCGCAAAGTCAGCTACGCCTATGATGCTCTGCCTGCGCACCCGGCGCCGCGGCTGTTCGAGATCCGGCGGGAGCGGCTGCAGGAGGATCTGCCGGTCGAGACGAAGGGCGGCGTGAAAGCTCTCGACAACGTCAGCCTCACGGTTCCCAACGGGCAGACCTTTGTGATCGTCGGCCCCTCCGGATGCGGCAAGAGCACGTTGCTGCGCGTGGTCTCGGGGATCGTCGCCGACTATTCCGGTCAGGTGCTTTATGACGGCGAGGATATGCAGAATATTCCGCCCAGGGACCGGCATATCGGGATGGTATTCCAGAGCTATGCCCTGTATCCGAACTTCAGCAGTGAGGGCAATCTGTCCTTCTATTTCAGGATGCATCACATCAACGATGAGGAGACGCGCGAGCGTATCCGCTATACCTCGGAGCTGATGGGGATCGGGTTCAAAGAGCTGTTGCCGCGCGACCCCGGCACTCTTTCGGGTGGGGAAAAGCAGCGCGTGGCAATTGCGCGTGCCATCGTCCGCTCTCCACGGCTTTTCCTGTTCGATGAGCCGCTGTCCAACCTGGATGCCAAGCTGCGGGCGCAGACCCGTACGGAGATCAAGAGGTTGTTACACCGCTTTAGTATCACAGCGATCTATGTCACTCACGACCAGGTGGAGGCGCTTGCCCTGGCGGACCAGATCGTAGTGATGCACGAGGGCCGGATCGAGCAGGTGGGTACCTACCAGAACCTGACCGAAAATCCTGTCAATGTGTTTGTGGCGGGCTTTCTGGGCATCCCGCCCATGAACTTGTTCGAGGGCGGCTCGGTTTCGGGGGGCGCGCTGGTGCTGGAGGAATGCTCGGTTCCGCTCCCCAGGCTGATCCTCTCCCTCGTGCAGGAGGGTCAACCGGTGACGCTCGGGATCCGGCAAGAGGCGGTGACAGTCTCGGCGGAACATCCCGCAACCGATGGAGTTCATCTGCATGGAGAAGTGGAGTCGTGCGAAGCCGATTTCGTGCACCGCATGCAGACCGTCCATCTCCGGACGGGCCGTTACCGGTATTCGGGCCTGTGCGCCCTGGATGTGCAGCTTCAGATCGGGCAGCCGGCATACGCGACCCTCGATCGCGAGCATTTACATTTCTTCGACACGAGGACCGGGCTGCGGATCTGAGCCGTCAGGCGACGAGGCGCCATCTTGTGATCAGGATTTGCACCCGGATGCGGACGCGGCTATCTGCATCTCCGGTTGCCCAGGCAGCGCGCGTCCCTCGCTTTGCTTCTTCACCCAAGCCGATAAAGTCGGACCAATCTTCGGCGAAGAACTGCTCCATCTCGCTGGGCGTGTCCCACGAATAGAAAAAAGGAAAAAGCGTCTCCTGTTCCCGGCGGAACCAGCCACGCCTCTCCACATCCTGCATCGCTTGATTGGAGGCGATGTCTCCCTGCACCTGCTCGGGCAAGTCATCCACACGCCCGGTCCGCTGTGAGCCACGCCCGGAGACCACTTCCACGTGCCAGCGGTCGGCAAGCGGACGGATATCGATCAGGACCCCCTCACGTTTGAGCACGCGCCGGATTTCAGCCAGGGCATGGACCATGCCCGCAGGGTCGATACATCAGAGCGACCACGCCAGCACGGCAAGATCGAAGGTTTCTTTTGAAAATGGCAATTGCTCAGAGGCGGCGCACACAAAATGAACCTTGCTCGCCAGCTCGCCGGGCCTGTCCACACTGGCAACTCGCAGAGAGTCCCGGTCGGGGTCGATGCCGAAGGTCTGGTGCGTGGCTCTGGTATATTGCCAGGTCATGCGCCCCTCGCCACAGCCCACCTCGAGGACGCGCTTTTCTGCGAAATCTGCAAACTCACGCAGATACTTTGATTCGCTGCGTTCGGGGTCTTTCTGAAGAGTCATATCCGTAACACCTTTGCGCCGCGGATCTTGCCCTGCTTCATCTCCAGTAAAGCCTGGTTCGCATCTCCCAGATCATATTCCTGAAATTCAGGCTTGAGACCTGCCTCGGCTGCCAGCTGCAGGAACTCGCGCACGTCCTGCCGGGTGACGTTGGCAACCGATTTGATCTCCTTTTCCATCCACAGCTGTGAAGGGTAATCCAGTTTCAACAGGACGTCCTTATCGACCTCCTCCTTGCGGATGGCGTTGATGACCAGTCGGCCGCCAGGCTTGAGGCGTTTGAGCGCCTCCATGTCCGGGAGCCAGACGGGGGTCGTGTCGATGATCGCGTCGAGCCCCTCCGCCGGGATTTCATCGATCGCGCCAGCCCAGGCCGCGCCCAGTGACAGGGCAAATTCGCGTTCCTGTGGATTTCTGCTGAAGACAAGGATCCTCGAGCCGGGGAATGTATAACTGGCGGCCTTCAAGACGATGTGATTCGATCCGCCAAAGCCCATCAGACCCAGCGAGCCTCCATCCTGGAGATTTGTGAGACGCAGCGCACGATAGCCGACCGCGCCTGCGCACAACAGGGGCGCCGCCTCCGAGTCGGCGATGGAGTCAGGAATGGGATGCACAAAGTCCGCGCGGACTTTCATGTACTCGGCATACCCGCCATCGATGTCGCGCCCGGTCGCCCGGAACTCAGGGCAGAGATTCTCCTGACCTGAGAGGCAATACTTGCAATGCCCGCATGCCGAGGCGATCCAAGCCACACCGAC
>DAITPI010000046.1:4390-16191 GCA_036833655.1 Anaerolineales bacterium
GTGCGCCCTTCGATTTCGTCCAGCTCGGTGTGGCAGACTCCGCAGCGGGTCACGCGTAGCAGCACCTCGCCCGGGGCCGGGAACGGCTCGGGGCGCCCAACCAGCCTGAGGGGCGTGTGAGAGGCGTTTACCTCTCCCAGGGATTCCAGGATCATCGCTTTCATAGGGAAAAAAGATAGGGAATGAATCGTTTGGTCTTTTTCATATACTGCTGATACGCAGGACCAAAGAAGTCCAGGCATTCCCGTTCGTCGGCTCGCGCAGTGGCAAACAGGAACAGGCTGGCAACGCCTGCCAGCGCCAACCCAATCGCGGAGGGAGACTTAAAGAAGATACCCCAGTTGAGCAGAAACAGAGAGCTGTACAGCGGATGGCGGATGTAGCGATAGATACCATCTGTGACCAGCAACGTGGTCTTCTCGAATGCAAACAGCGAGGCGTCGTCCACTCTGTGTTTTGCAGCTCGCCCGTGGGTCCGCAGAGAGTGAACTCCAAAGCTCAGCGGCACCAGACCGAGAAACAAGAGTGACCATGCAATGATCTGGTTCCAGGCGAACGGCCGGTAGAACCAGAGAGGGACATTGAGGAGGAACAATGCCAGGATCGCTTCCCAGGCGAAGAAGCGATAAAAGCCATGGGAACGAGGGTTTTGCAGAGATTTCCAGGAGACAGCCACCAGAGGCAAGGAGAGAAGTGCGAAGGCAATCCACCGGATCATCGGAGTCTCTCTTACTTTGGCGGCAGCGTGGACGTGAACTCGATACTCTGTTTTATCCAGGCAACCAGCTGCTTATTCGTCCGCAGTCCATCCGGCTCGACGAGCAGCCAGCCTTTCATGGGTCTTCCGGTAATATCGAAGGGCTTGGCATGAGGCTTCTTGAGCAGAGCATTGTGTTTTTCAGGTTCGACCCGCACGATGAGATCGTCCTTGTACACACCGCAAGACATATTGCCGCCGATCAGAAAGCCGATGCCGCCGAACATCTTCTTTTCCACAAAAGGGATGCCCTGCAGCTGCGCCCGGACCCGTTCCGCCAGTTTTAGATCGTATGCCATGCCTACTTCTCAACCAGGCGCTTGAAGTAGAAGTACATGAATGGCGCCTGCTGGGCTACGCCCGATAGTTCCCAGCCCTCTGCACCATACTTGTTCAATTCCTGTTCGTCGAGTGGCTTTTCGCTCTCGAGGTTGCGCACGATCTGCTTGTACTCCCAGGCCAGTGACTTCTTCACATAGACCATGGAGGGACGCGCGGCCTCAGCTTGCTTCGGGTCGAAGGGTGGAATGATCATACGGTTCATGTCTAACTCCTTTCACAGCCAGCCAATCACCAAGCTACCAATTACCAAGATCCAACCCTACCCTGTCCCAAACTGGCGATCTCCCGCATCTCCCAGCCCGGGCACGATGTAAGCCCGCTCGTTGAGATGGTCGTCGATGGCGGCAATATGGATGTCAATATCGGGGTGCGCATCCTGCATGGCTTTGATGCCCTCTGGCGCCGCGATCAGTCCCACGAACTTGATGCGCTTCACGCCCCAGCGTTTCAGGATATCCGCCGTCGCCGTTGCCGAGCCTCCTGTGGCAAGCATCGGGTCCAGGATGAGGCAGACGGAGACACGCGGCTCGATGGGCAGCTTGTTGTAATACTCGACCGGTTTCAGCGTGTGCTCGTCGCGGTACAAGCCAATGTGCCAGACCTCGGCACTGGGCATCAGACCCCAGACGCCCTCCACCATCCCAAGCCCGGCGCGCAGGATGGGCACCAGGCCGATCTTTTCCTGAAGCTCGGCGCCGGTTATCTTTGCGAGCGGCGTCTCCAGCTCGCGGGGCGTGACAGCAAGATCGGCGGTGGCCTCGTAAGCGAGCAAGGCTGCAATCTCGCGGACCAATTCACGGAATTTCTTGGGCTCTGTTTTTTTATCTCTTAAGCGGGAAAGTTTATGCGCGACCAGCGGGTGGTTGGATGCGTAGACATTGGACATGAAAGCCTCCAAGCTAGAGTTAATCGATTATAGCCGTTGACATGATTTTTGACACCAGACTCCTGCTTCGGATCTCATAGGGATTGCCGTTCTTGTGATTTGCAATATGACTTAATCATGCCTTTTGACCCGTGACTTTACCTGTTTCCTTGCGTACATTAAGGATGAGCGACGCAGCCTTATCAGGGCTGGACGCGAGTCGAACCAGCGCGCCAGTCTGTCCGGCGCTCGAGAGAGGATGCCATGCTGAAACTCGAAGGTCTGCACATTCTCCTCACCTACCAGTGTACCTGCGAGTGCGATCATTGCTTCGTCTGGGGTAGTCCCTGGCAGGTGGGAACCCTGACGCTTGGCCAGATCGAACAGATCCTGGAGCAGGCCAAAGCGGCTGGTGTAACCTCGATTTACTTCGAGGGTGGGGAGCCGTTCCTCTATTATCCAATCCTGAAGAGCGCGGTCCGTAAGGCGGCAGATATGGGCTTTTCGGTAGGGATTGTGACCAACGCCTACTGGGCGAACTCTGTGGCGGATGCAGACGAGTGGCTGCGGCCGTTTGCGGGTCGGCTGGCAGACCTGACGGTGAGCAGCGACCTGTTCCATTGCAGCGAAAGTATGGGCGAACGCCCGCAAAACGCTCTGGTCGCGGCGAAGTGGCTGAACATCCCCACCGGCATGATCAGCATTGCCCAGCCGAACGCGGCTGCCCCCGAGACCCACGGGCAAATCGAGGACGAAGGCGCGGTCATGTATCGCGGGCGGGCGGCAGTCAACCTTGCTCCGCGCGCGACCGGCCATCCCTGGGAAAGCCTGGACTCCTGTCCGCACGAAGACCTGCGTGAGCCGGGCAGGATCCATCTCGACCCGCTGGGAAACCTTCACATCTGTCAGGGCCTGGTCATTGGAAATGTGTTCGAGAAGCCACTCGCGCAGATCTGTGAGGAGTACGACCCGCAGGGCCACCCGATCTGCGGGCCGCTGCTCGAGGGCGGACCTGCCGCCCTGGTCAGCGAGTACAACCTGCCACACGCCTCCCATTATGCCGATGCCTGCCATCTGTGCTATGCGGCACGGACGGCATTGCGCGGCCGTTTCCCGGAACTATTGTGCCCAGACCAAATGTATGGAGTGATCGAATGACGGGCAACGATTTTGTGAAATTCTTCCTGCGCACGCCGCTGTACGTCTTCATGGGGGATACGATGTTGATCACCATCACCGGCTGCAAGACCGGCAAACAATACACGACACCGGTCGGTTTCTACCGTGAAAACGGCTCTCTCTGGGTGCTGACCAGTCGGGAGCGGACCTGGTGGCGGAACGTTCTGCAAGGCGCAGAAGTCTCTTTGCTGCTAAGGGGGAAAAGCGTACGAGCATTCGCGCAAGCCGAGCTCGATGAGAGGGCGGTCGAGCAGCATCTGCGTGACTACGTCCGACACATTCCCATGGCGGCGAAATCCCTGGGGATCCAGATGGAGAATGGCATGCCCGATGATCATGACATCAGACGCCTCGCCAGGGAACGATTGTTTGTCCAGGTGAGGTTGATTTGACAACTAAATAAATGCAAAATTAGGAAATCTGTCACAAGTGGGGGAAAAGAGTACAATGGAATCACACGGCACGTAATCGAAGCGGTTGCCCCGGCGACCGTTTTTGTATGTCTCCAATGCGCCCCTGCGCTCAGCCGGGCGCGGTACTTCGAAACGACCCAGAATCATGATACCAGCTCAGACTTCGTCTCAACCCCTGATCGAAATGCGCGACGTTGTGAAGACCTATGCCACCGCGGCTGGTGAGTTCACCGCGCTCAAAGGCATCAACATGCAGGTGGGCAGAGGCGAGTTCGTGGGGATCGTGGGAAAATCTGGCGCAGGCAAGTCCACGTTGCTGAACATGCTGACGGGCGTGGATCATCTTTCTTCGGGAGAGGTGATCTTTCATTCCAACGGCTCGCCGGTTTCCCTCCATCAAATGAGCGAGGACAAGATCGCGTTCTGGCGCGGTCACAATCTGGGGGTGGTCTTCCAGTCCTTCCAGCTCCTGCCTATGCTCACCCTGGTAGAGAATATTACCCTGCCCATGGATCTGTGCGGCAAGTTTAGCCCGAAGCAGTCACGCGAGCGCGCTCTCGAGCTGCTGCGTCTGGTAGAGATCGAAGATCACGCCAACAAGCTGCCCGCGCACATTTCCGGTGGGCAGCAGCAGCGGGTTGCCATCGCGCGGGCTCTCGCAAACGATCCACCCGTCCTAGTGGCGGATGAGCCGACCGGGAGTCTCGACTCCGTGACGGCGGAGCACGTTTTCGAGGTCTTCGAGCACCTGGTAAGCGACCTTGGAAAGACGATTGTCATGGTGACGCACGACCAGAGTCTGGCGCCGCGCTTTACGCGCACCCTGCGGCTTGCCGATGGCGAGCTCGTGGATCCGGAGCCTGTCGCGGAGCCGGCGATATGAAGACAGTCACCTCTCAGCCCGCCGCGGATGCCGTTCTTGGTCCGGTTGCTGCCGTGGACACCTCTGCCGCAGCACAGCAGAGCGAGGTCATGATCGACATGCAGGGCATTGTCAAGACCTTCAAGAATGCTGCCGGTGAGTTCACCGCCTTGCGCGGCGTGGACTTGACCATTTATCGGGGCGAATTCGTTTCGATTGTGGGCAAATCCGGTAGCGGGAAGTCAACCCTGTTGAACATGATCACGGGTATCGACCATCCCACGCGGGGGCGCATGGTCATTGGGGGAAAGGACATCTACACCGGCGTCACAGAGAGTCAGCGCTCGCGATGGCGCGGCCGGAACCTGGGAATTGTCTTCCAGTTCTTTCAGCTGCTTCCGATGCTGACGCTGCTGGAAAACGTCATGCTCTCTATGGACTTTGCCGAGATGTATGATTTCGATGAGCGCCCGGAACGGGCGCAAGAAATGCTCAGGCTGGTAGGGCTGGAAGCATTCGCGAACAAACTGCCCGTGTTGGTCTCGACGGGGCAACAACAGCTCGCGGCGATTGCACGGGCGCTTGCCTGCGATCCACCCTTACTGGCGGCAGATGAGCCCACAGGCAACCTGGACTCCCGATCTGCCAACACCATTATTGACCTGTTCGAGGAATTGTCCCGCGGCGGTAAGACCGTCCTGATGGTGACCCACGATCCTTCACTTACGTCGCGCACTACGCGTAACATCATCATTGCCGATGGATTGATTGTCGCCGACAGTCGGAAGGCAAAGCTGCTGGTTGAGTAGCCCCGTGTTTTTCGGGGCATATCGAAACCAGCGTTCCAAGAAACCCTTCACTGGGTGGTCTCGATACAGGCTGAGAAAGTCATTCAGCCTCACTCGACCATCGTGTAAATAAGATATGAAACCTCGCTGGCGAAAAGTCATTCATGATCTCCTGGATAACAAAGCGCGCACCCTGCTGGTGGTCTTCTCCATTGCAGTGGGTGTGTTTTCGATCGGGGTGATCGCAGGCGCCTACCAGATCATCGCCAACGACATGAGCGCTTCCTATTCCGCCAACAATCCCGCCAATGTCGATCTGCGGATGACGGACTTCGATGACGATGTGCTGGACTTGATCCACAACCAGCGCGGGGTGGAGGATGCCGAAGGGCGACGGGTCTTCAACATGCGCGTGCGGGTCCCCGGCACGCAAAAGTGGACTACGCTCGATGTAATCGCCTTCGATGATTTCGAGAAAAACGCTATCAACTTGCTCAAGCCCATCGAGGGGAAGACAATGCCCGAAAAGCGCCAGGTGCTGCTGGAGCTGGATGCGCTCGAGCACCTCGACACGAGCGTGGGGAAGGAACTTGAGTTCCAGCTCAGCGATGGTTCCACCAAAACCCTTCCCGTGGTCGGGGTTGTTCAGGATACCGCGGCGGGGGCGGGGGATTTTCTTGCTTCGCCGTCGGCCTACATCACGATGGATACGCTCCCTTCCCTGGGACATCCCAGGCTGTTCAACCGCGCCCTGGTCATCCTTTCCGAGGGCGGCGATGACATCATTCACATCCGCGAGATGGGCGCGAAACTGAAGGATAAGCTCGAGAAGAACGGCAGCATTGTCATTCGGATGCGTTTTTCGGAGAGCCACAAGCACCCCTTAGCGGATACGGTCAATGCAATTCTGGGGATCCTGCTGGCGCTCGGGATCCTGATCGTGTTCCTTTCCAGCTCCCTGATCGCGAACACGCTCAACGCCTTGCTCAACCAGCATCTGCGCTACATCGGCGTCATCAAGCTGGTCGGCGGACAACGGCGGCAAGTATTCGTCATGTATCTGATGCTCATCCTGGCGTTTGGCATTCTGGCGTTGCTCATTGCCATTCCTCTGGGCGGTCAGGGCGCCTATGGACTGGCGTTGTTCATTGCCAGCCAGCTGAATTTCAACATCCTGGGCTACCGCATCGTTCCGACGGCTTTGATCGTGCAGATCCTGGTCGGATTGCTGGTGCCGTTGATTGCCGGGCTGGCGCCGGTGATCAATGGCTCTCGTATTACGGTGTTGCGCGCCCTGAGCGGTGGTCTCGTTGAGGAGCAGAAGCATATGAAGGGTGGAGAACGGCGACTCCACTGGTTCGATTGGATGCAGGTCAAAGCGACGCATATCCTTGCCCGGCGCGGCATTCACATCCCCCGGCCGTTCGTGATCTCGCTGCGCAACACCTTCCGTCGCAAGAGCCGTCTGGCGCTGACTCTGTTCACTCTGACCATGGGCGGCGCCATCTTCATTGCCGTCTTTTCCGTGCGCACAACTTTGCATGACTACATGGGACAGATTGGCAAGTATTTTGTCGCGGATGTCTCGCTCGATTTTGATCGGCCCTACCGCCTCGAAGACATCGAACAGAGATTGAGTAAAGTGGATGGCATCCAGCACGTGGAGGGTTGGCAGTTTGCGAGTGCTGAGCTGCTGGACAATAACAAGCAGGTCCTTGAGAATATCACTGTCCTGGGTCCGCCCGCTGCCAGCCAGTTGATCGATCCCATGATGGTGTCCGGTCGCTGGATTCAGCCCGACGATGTTCGCAGATTGGCGATCAGTGAAGGGGCTCTCAAGTATTATCCGAACCTCAAGCCAGGCGACACCCTGAACCTGAAGATCGATGGCAAAGAGGAAGTCTGGCAGGTAGTTGGGATTTTCAAATTCATGGACCGCGAGGGCGTACTGGCATACGCGCCTTTTGAATACATTTCGAAGATCAATGGTCGTCTAAACCGCTCTGCTTCTTACCGGCTGGTCACCGCTAAACATGATCGACCTTCTCAGGATGCGAAAGCGGAGGAACTGGACAGTTACCTGCGTGACCTTGGCTACAAGGTGAGAGTAGCAGAAGCTGGGCGTGCCTCCCTGGATAAGGCGGTGGAGAGCCTGGATGTCCTGGTCGTGTTTCTGCTCATCATGGCGATCTTGACCGCGATCGTTGGTTCGATGGGGTTGACCGGCACGATGGGCATGAACGTGATGGAGCGCACCCGCGAAATCGGGATCATGCGTGCCATCGGCGCGGACGACCGTGCCGTCATGCGTACCGTGATTGCGGAGGGTGTCTTCATAGGCATGATCTCTTTTGGGCTGGCAGCCTTGCTCTCTATTCCCTTTACCTATATGCTTTCGGGAATTGTGAGTCGCACGGTGTTCCAGACGCCGATTCCGATCGTTTTTACCTATGTGGGATATGCCATCTGGCTGGGTCTGGTTCTGGCATTATCCGCCCTGGCAAGCATCCTGCCTGCCCGCAATGCGGCCCGTTTGACAATCCGGGAAGTCCTGGCATACGAGTGAGCCCGTTCTGCTCCAGCCCGCCTTCTATCCTTAGCTGAGAATTAGAAAATCCAAATCCGACAAAAAAGTCTTGTAATCTCATTTCGTCTGCGCGATAATAAAGACACTCGGAAAAAAAGCAAACCCAGGGAGACCTGGCGACGCAAAGTTATGGGTCTTCGTCACGTGCAAGTTTGTGAAAAGATCGCCAGACTGCCGAAAATAGCAAAACCTTCGAAAGAAGGTGACGCAAAGCCAGGTATCTAAAACTAGTCCTTTCGTAAGTCAGATTAGTCACGATCGACCGGCTAACCGAAAAGCAAAATCAGGGAAACCTGATGACGCAAAGTCATGGGTCTACAGTCGATTGACCAGGATTGCCAGACTGCCAGAGAGTAACCTGCAGGGATGACGCACGTTGTCATCCCTGCTCACGTTAAGAGCATCCCTCCCGTTCCGGTGAGTACAGCGGGACGGCGTGCGTGGAGAGGCGCCTTAGCGCCACGCAGTCGAAGCGCGCGTATTTTGAAAAGTTCCCTTTTGGGCAGTTTCACACAGTATAATAGAACAGATGACCACTAACCCAACGGACCACTCGGCTGGGCGACCTCGTCCCCTGGATCCTGAATCCAAACCTGACGATCGGGTAGATAACGCGCTGCGTCCCCAAAAATTGACCGACCTTATCGGCCAAAATCAGGTGAAAGAGAATCTTGCCATCCTGATTGCGGCGGCACGTCAACGCGGCGAGGCGCTGGACCATGTCCTGTTTTACGGTCCTCCGGGCCTGGGCAAGACGACGCTCGCCCACGTGGTCGCCAATGAAATGGGGGTCAACGTCAAGGTGACGGCGGGACCCGCCATCGAACGCGCCGGCGACCTTGCAGCGATCCTGACCAACCTGCGCGCCGGGGACGTGCTATTCATCGACGAGGTCCATCGCCTGGGGCGCGCGGTGGAAGAAGTGCTCTACCCCGCGATGGAGGATTTCGCCCTCGATATTGTCATCGGCAAGGGACCCTCGGCTCGCTCGATCCGCCTCAAGCTGCCGCGTTTTACCGTGGTCGGCGCGACGACCAGGCTGGCTCTGGTGACTGCGCCGTTGCGCGCACGCTTTGGCGCCGTCTATCGTTTGGACTATTACGACCAGGAGGCAATGAAGTCTATTGTGCGCCGCGCAGCCGGGATGTTGAAGGTGGAAGCGGAGCAGGGCGGCGTGGAAGAGATCGGACGCCGCGCCCGCGGGACCCCGCGCGTGGCACTGCGTCTGCTGCGCCGGGTCCGCGACTACGCCCAGGTCCGCGCCGATGGCAAGATCACCTCGAAAATCGCCAAGGAAGCCCTTGACCTCCTGCAGGTGGATCCACTCGGTCTGGATGACATCGACCGGCGCGTGCTCAAGACGATCATCGAAAAATATGGCGGGGGACCGGTCGGGTTGAACACGATCGCCGCCTCCATCAGCGAAGAGCAGGACACGATCATGGACGTCGTCGAGCCATATCTCCTTCAGCTCGGCTTTCTCGACCGCACCGCCCAGGGGCGTATCGCCACCAAGTCGGCCTATGAACATCTAAAGCTGCAGTACCGCGAGGAAGGGCAGCAGAGGCTTCTTTAATGTCATTGCGAGGAGGCGTTTGTTGCCGACGACACCAGCACTTGCGTCTGGTGCAAGTGAGCAATCTCCATATTATTCGAAGATTGTTTCGCTCACTGGCGTTCGCTCGCAATGACAGGATAGTGATATGGATAATCTTGCTCGTTTTTTAGTGATTGGTGGTGTGATCTTGGTCCTGATCGGCGGGGGCGTGTGGCTTGCAGCGAGATTTGGAATACCCTTTGGGAGGCTGCCCGGCGATATCCGAATTGAGAGGGGCAACGGGTTGTTCTACTTTCCCATCGTGACCTCCTGCGTGCTTTCCATTCTGCTTACGATTATCTTGAATGTGATTATCCGGTTTCTCAACAAATAACATTGAACGTCAAACGTCGAACGTTTCAATTTGATGAAAACCTCCGATTTCGATTACAACCTGCCCGAATCTTCCATCGCGCAGACTCCCGTCGAGCCGCGCGATTCTTCACGTTTGCTGGTGCTACATCGTGACACCGGGGAAATCGAGCATCGCATCTTCCGTGATTTTGGACAGTACCTGCGACCCGCGGATTTGCTTGTGCTGAACCAGACGCGCGTCATCCCGGCGCGGATCTACGCTCGCAAGGAGACCGGCGGACGGGTAGAGTTGCTCCTCCTGCGCCGCCGCGATGAACTGACGTGGGAAGCCCTGGTGGGCGGCAAAGGTTTGCGTATAGGCACGAGGATCAGGGTGGAGAACGGGCCGGAGGTAGAGATCCTCGAGCTATTGGATGGCTCGGAACGGCTCATTCGGTTTTCCGAGCCGATCGAGCCCTTTTTCTCGAAGGTGGGGAATGTGCCGCTTCCGCCGTACATACATGAGAAGCTCAGCGACCCGGAGCGCTACCAAACCGTCTACGCGCGCGAACCGGGCTCCGCCGCGGCTCCCACAGCCGGACTCCACTTCACCCCGCGGCTGCTGGAAGAGTTGCAGGCTGCAGGTGTGAAGGTTGCCTATGTTACCCTGCACGTGGGCCTGGATACATTTGCGCCGGTTACCGAAGAGAATCCCGAGGAGCACAGGATTCATACCGAATGGTGCGAGCTTCCTCCGGAGACCGCAGATGCGATCAATCAGACGAGGCAAACGGGTGGCAGGGTGATTGCGGTAGGAACGACTTCGGTGAGAACGCTGGAGTCGGCGGGTCGATATTCGAAACTCGAGGATTCGAATTCCGAGCATCGAATATCGTCTTTCACGGGTCCCACTTCTCTCTACATCCTCCCCGGTTACCAGTTCAAAGTCGTAGACGCCATGGTCACCAATTTTCACCTGCCAAAGTCCACGCTGCTGATGCTGGTGAGCGCTTTCGCTGGGCGGAAGAAGGTTCTGGAGACCTACGAAATTGCCATCCGAGAGCGATACCGCTTCTATTCCTTTGGGGATGCCATGCTGATCCTCTAACAGTCCTCTATTGTGTGTCAGGTAAAATCACGGGCGAGATCTTAGCAAATAGAAACTGACACATGAAAAACCGGTCCAAACTCAAGCAACTCAACGAAGAAATCATCCAATGCCGCAGGTGCGCGCGTCTCGTGGCATGGCGCGAGGAAGTAGCGCGGGTCAAGCGCAAAGCCTACCGGGACCAGGACTACTGGGGCAGGGCGGTCCCGGGCTTTGGGGACCCGGAGGCGCGCGTGCTGGTCGTGGGGCTGGCGCCCGGCGCGCACGGCTCGAACCGGACCGGGCGTGTGTTCACCGGTGACGCCTCCGGTGGATTTCTGTATCCGGCTCTGTACCGCGCCGGGTTCGCGAACCAGCCTCAGGCGGAGTCACGGGATGATGGTCTCACCCTGAAAGATCTATATATTGCTGCCGTAGCTCATTGCGTGCCGCCTGCCAATAAGCCTCTGCCTGAAGAACTAGACAACTGCCAGCCTTATCTCGAGCGAACCGTCCAGATCCTGCAGCCGAAAGTGATCGTTTGCCTCGGTCGGATAGCTTTTGAGAGAGTCCTGCGTCTATATTCCGTCCGCAATCCGGCCTGGAAGTTCGGGCACGGCGCCCTGTACCGCCTGGACGCCGCGCACGGTACCTGGGTCCTGTGCTCGTACCATCCGAGCCAGCAGAACACGCAGACGGGTAAGCTGACCACGGCGATGTTCGATCAAATCTGGACAAAGGCGAAATCGATCATTGATGAAGATACTTAAGAGTTTCCTGCTTGGACTGATTGCCGTGGCTGTGTTGGCGACGCTGGGTTTTGTAGTGTGGGCGGAGACCCCGTTGCAAGCGAGCTCTGAGGCATTATCAGCGCTTGAATCCGATTCACGGGTGAGTGTAAGCACACAGGATTACATCACATTTACGCCGGTGAATGCAGAACCCACGACTGCATTTGTTTTTTATCCCGGCGGTCGCGTGGACTACCGGGCTTACGCGGCCCTATTGCGCAGGATTGCCGAGCAGGGCT
>DAITPI010000047.1:0-16006 GCA_036833655.1 Anaerolineales bacterium
CCCGCGCCGCATCGAGCTGGTGGACTTTGCCGAGCTGTGGCTGCCGCTCAAGCCGGGCACCAACGTGCCGGTCTTCAGCGCGATGGCGCATGTGATCGTCAAAGAGAACCTGATCAACCACGAGTTCATCGCGAACCGGACCGAGGGCTTCAACGATTTCCTCGAGTCTCTTGAAAAATTCACGCCCGAATATGCAGAAGAGCTCTCCGGCGTTCCCGCAGAGGATATCCGCAAGGCGGCTCGTATGTACGCCACGGCGAAAAACGCTGCTATCTACTGGGGCATGGGCATCTCCCAGCTCTCGCATGGAACCGCCTCGGCGCTGGCGCTGATCCATCTCGCCTTCCTCACGGGTCACATCGGGCGGGACGGCACGGGGCTCAACCCTCTGCGCGGGCAGAACAACGTCCAGGGCGCCAGCGACATGGGCGCGATGCCGTTCCATTATCCCGGCTACATGCGCGTGGACAACGAGGAAAATGCACAGAAATGGGAACGAGCCTGGAACGTCGAGCCGGGCGGGCTCTCGCGCAAGCTCGGTCTGACGACGACGGAGATCCTCTCGCACGCCCACCCTGGGGGCGTCCGGGCGCTGTACGTCATGGGCGAGAATCCGATGATGTCCGAGCCGAACCTGAACCTGACGCGCCGCCACATGCAGCAGCTGGAGTTTCTCGTCGCGCAGGATATCTTTATCAACGAGTCCGGCTCCTTCGCGGATGTCTTCCTGCCTGCAACGCCCTTCGCGGAAAAGGATGGGACCTTCTCGAACACTGACCGGCGCGTCCAACGCGTCCGCGCGGCGCATACTCCGCGGGGACAGGCTCGTCCCGACTGGCAGATTATCTGCGACCTGGCGCAGCGCCTCGAGAGGCGGCTGGGGCAGCCCACCGCTAAATGGGACTATGCCTCGCCCGAGGATGTCCTGCGCGAGATGGCCAGCATCAACAGCGACTACGCCGGGATCAATTACGAGCGCATCGACAAGGAGGGGATCATCTATCCCGTGCCAGATTTCAATCACCCGGGCACGCCGACTCTTTTCAAAGAATCTTTCCCGCGCGGGCGTGGTAAGTTCATTCCGCTGGATTACGTCCCGGTGGTGGAGGAGCCCGATGACGAGTACCCGTTCATCCTCACGACCGGGCGCGTGCTCGAACACTGGCATGGTGGCACAATGACGCGTCACTCCGTCCTCGACGAAGCTTATCCTGAAGCGCGCGTCGAGATCCATCCTGCCGATGCCGAGATCCACGGTATCCGGGACGGCGACCCGGTGCGGGTTACTTCACGGCGCGGGGAGGTGGTACTGCGGGCAACAGTCACGGAGAAGACCACAGTAGGCGTCGTCTTCATCCCCTTCCACTTTGCCGAGGCCGCCGCGAACCTGCTTACAAATGACGCCCTTGACCCGCAGGCGAAGATCCCCGAGTTCAAAGCCTGTGCGGTACAAGTCTTCCCGGCGCGGGAGAATGAATTGGCAAATCCTGAGGCGAGGGTACAGAGGGGGAGGTATTAGTGAAAACAACACAATACTTTCGTTACACACGCGAACGCCCTGACCGTGCTATGATTAAGGATGAATGGATTGAGCGCGTGATTCAAAATCCATTGTAGGAAGAAGTTCAATCAGATGGACGTATTCGAAGATGGGCGCGCATCGCTGAAATGGAGAACCGCGCGTTGCGTGTGATTTTGCTGGAAGATGGCGAGACCGTCCATAACGCCTTTTTTGATAGAAGTTTCGAGGAGTAAGAAATGCGAGTGAAATATTTTGCCGATACCGATACAGCTTTATTGGAGTTTTCTACGAACCCTCCTGTTGAAACGCGGGAGGTTAATGAAAACATTTATATTGACCTGGATAGTAAAGGACGTGTTGTCAGTATGACGATTGAACACGCGGGACAGGCAGGTGATATGAATGAGTTCCTGTTCCAGCGGATTCCTGCAGGTGTAGCGGGTTGAGTCCCCTCTCCTTTAGGAGAGGGTTAGGGTGAGGTCCGCTTGCGCGGTGCAGGTGTTCCCCCCAGGGAAAGCGATCTACCTAACCCAGAGAATGTGCTGCAAAGAGGCAGATATTAGAGCCCCTTATTCGGCTGACGAGGCACCTGCCCAAATTCAGCCGAAATGGGAGATGGCTTAACTATAGAGTCAATCGAGTGTCCGGAAAACGCTCAACACCAAAAATCATGAGACGGGCAGGGGAATTGCGATTAAATCCGACTCCTCCCGAGGCAAAATTATAGTCGCGTTTGCATGTTCATCTTTGGGGTGGAGTTGGCTTTCGTCGTCAAGTAGCCTTTCAGTCCCTCCCGCCGTTGCGGCACCTGGGTTTCTCCCCCTTGGGGGACATCGTACCCGAGCGAAGCGAGTAGTAGACGAGAGAGGGGTCTTGTGACGAATTCTTTCCTGTTGAATAGAGGACCGAAGCCATTTTTACCCCATTAGATTGCAATTGCCTGCTCTTTGATGACTTGTTGCCAGAAAGGTGTCACCTTCTTGGATTTGATTTCGCTTGGCGTAAATCCTTGTGCCTGGACAGGCTCAAGGATTCTTGCCGCCGCAATGCCAAGTAATTCCAGTCGCTGGCGGTTGTTGTATTTCTCCCAGTCACCCGAGATCACGATCAGGTCAATGTCGCTGCCCTCGCGCGCTGTCCCAGCCGCTTGGGAGCCATAAAGCAGGACCCGCGTGGGACGGATTCCCATTTTTTGAAGCTGAATTCGATAGCGTTTTACTACTCGCCTAAGTTCGGGTGTTGTTTTAGCCATTGAATGATTTCCGTGGTTTGGTTCAAATAATCTTTTGCAACTGATTTCGGATATTCTTTCAATGCACGTTGCAAATCGTCTGGATAACGGGTGGGGATGCTGGCTGTGTTGATTTTACCGATGAAGTCGAGATGCTTTTCTGGCAATTCCAATTCAGATTTCTTGACCAGATAGATCAAGTCGTGTGTTTTGATGGGGAGGGTTTGAGTAACTTCTGCAACATGGGCTTTCAACAATTTCTCCAGCGCGAGATGGCAAAGAAATATGACATAAAGATACCGTTCTGTTGTCAACATGTGACGTGCAGTTTCGATATCGTAGTCAGCAAGTGCAATCCAGTTGACAGTATCTTTGCGCACAGTTGAATACCTTGCTTGAATTATACCCCGTACATTTCAAGGAGTGATGAAAACGGACTTTGCGATGCGCCCCGCGTGCGGCCCCTCTGCTATGACGGTAGGTCGGATTGGCAATCCGACTTACTTGATGATGAGGAGATTATATAAGAAAAGAGATACCTGACGGCTCACCACAAGCCTTGCAAAGGTTGCTTATAAACACCGAAAATAGCTCGGCAAAAAACTCTGCAAGGCTTCTGAACCAGTATTATTTCCGATTCCCAAATGACTCATTCAGATTCGTATGCAATGTCTCTGCCTGGTAGGCTCGATCCGTGACCGGGTTGAGGCGTTTTGCTATGCTCTTCGTGATGAGGGGGATCGCCTTGCGCCCGTAGAAATGTTTGTGATACAGGATGTTCGCCCCCGCTTCGTCCCACGCCCAGTTGAGATGGGTGTACCGTGAGGCGTCGATGGGACGCGTGTAGCCGGTCAGTGCTTTTTGCTGGTGAATGCTCACATAGTGCTCGAAGTAGGTCATTACCAGCTCACGCAGGCTCTTATATACAGGCTCACGGAATCCCAGGTTGATGTAGTTGGACTTGGCGAGGGCGCCCCAACGGCCTTCGATCTGGTAGAGCGCCAGCACGTGGTCATCGTCCACGCCAGGGTCGGGGACCATGTCGATCAGCAGCGGCTTGAAGCCGATCCGCCACAGGGCCAGGGCGGCAAGGAAGCCGCCGTCGAGGCAGTGACTTTGCCCATCCAGCATCACGTTGAGGGGCGAGCGGTCGCGCTCCTCACCGATGTATGTCAGACTATCCAGATATTGCTGGATGGAAAACGGAGTCTTCAAGCTGAGAAATTTCTTGCGCAAGTCTCCGGGCAGGCGGGATTCAAACTCGGCTATGAAAGATGTCGGTCTCCCAGGATCAAACATTGGATTATTTCTTGCCATCCTCCGCTTTCGCTTCAGGGACATAGATCTGCGGCACGAAGGTCTGGTCTGTAATCGGCGGGCGAACGTAGCCTCCCTCCGCCTGGCGTGGGGGCAGGTTCATCGGCTCAGGCGTCAGGTCTTCGAATGGGATCATGCTGAGCAGATGATGGATGCAATTGAGTCGCGCGCACTTCTTATTATCGGCGTTGACCACGTGCCAGGGAGCTTGCTTGATGTCGGTATGGGCGAACATCTCGTCCTTGGCTTTCGAGTATTCCACCCAGCGCGCCCGCGAGTTCAAATCCATGGGGCTCAGTTTCCAGCGTTTGGTCGGGTCTTTGATGCGATCCTGGAAACGCAACTCCTGTTCCTTGTCGCTGACCGAGAACCAGTACTTGATCAGAATGACTCCCGATCGTATCAGCATTCGTTCGAACTCGGGCACCGAACGCAGAAACTCCCGATATTCCTCTTCGGTGCAGAAGCCCATCACCCGTTCGACGCCAGCGCGGTTGTACCAGCTCCGGTCGAACAGGACCATCTCACCCCCTGCGGGCAGCTGCGCCACATAGCGCTGGAAATACCATTGCGTTTTTTCCCGCTCTGTGGGAGTGCCCAGCGCCACTACGCGGCAGATGCGTGGGTTCAAGCTTTCGGTAATGCGTTTGATCACCCCTCCCTTGCCGGCTGCATCACGCCCCTCAAATATGACCACCACTTTCAACTTCTTGGTGCGGACCCATTCCTGCAATTTGACCAGCTCTACTTGCAGGCGAGCCAGCTCCTTTTCGTAGCTTTTTTTGTCGATCGGGACTTGGCCGTCAGGGGGAATGAGGGCAGCCACTGGCAGATCTTTGGAGATGGTCTCGACTTCCACTATTGCCTGATGATTGGAGCCATTCGAAGAATGCTTCTTTTTCGCTTTCTTTTCTTTCTTGTCCTTTTTTGACATTTCGTCCTCCTGCAAGCCACCGGATGTTTCGCCATTGAGTTGCTGATCGACAATCGATGTTCTATTATACGTCTGTCTGACGCTTCTCAGTGACCTTGCAGCTGCCGGGATTGGCTACTTGTGTGGGCTTGCCGAACAGGTGCAGGGCAGGCGCGTGGCGAGCAAATCAACAGCCCATTCCTTTTTGCCCCTCCGCAGCTGCCCGAGAGAAATGAGGTTTTATCTATCCCTGAGCATTGCCGGGAGACCAAAGCGAGTCGGCAGCGAGACATCGATAAAGCTGAGGATCTGAGTCAGTCCTTGTGAATCACACTCCAACACGTGGATCCCGAATGCCTGATATTCATTGTCCGGGCTGCGTTGATAGATTGCAAACGCAGGGGAACCGTTCGCGTGCGTGGAAACGAGCCGCCAGCGATCGGAAGCTTGTCCGCCGAACATACCCCCATCAGCAAAGACCGTTGCGGCGACAAAGAGGCGGATCGCCTCCCGTCCCTGATACCAGGAAGGCGAAGGCGGCATGGCAAGGATCGCGTCCTGTTTGAGCAATGCGACCAGTCCATCCACATCCGCGTTTTCCCATGCCCGCACAAAATGGTCGAGCAACCATTGGGTTCTCGGTTCGGTTAGCGATGTGCTTGCAGCCGCCGGCTCCCGTCCATGGTAGCGTCGGGTAAGGGTCACGCGGGCACGATGCAGAGCGCTGTTCGCAGACGAAACCGTGATCTCAAGCACGTCTGCCGTTTCCTGGGCGGAAAAATCGAGGACGTCTCGCAAGATCAGAACAGCGCGCTGCCGGGGCGGCAGCACTTGCAGGGCAGTCAGAAACGAGAGCGAGATGCTTTCCAGGTCTGAGAAGCGCGCTTCCGGGTTGGCAGAGGAGGGATCTCCCAGCCATTCATCGGGCAAAGGCTCCAGCCAGGTCATTTCCGGGGAGGGCGGCTGGATCGATGCGGACGGATCAGAGGCTGGACCCGCATCCAGCGGGAGCACCCGCCGGCTGCGGCGCTGATCGAGGAAGTCCAGGCAGGCATTGGTCGCGATCTTGTACAGCCAGGCTCGAAAGGAGGCGCGGCCCTCATAGGTGGCAAGCCGCTTCCAGGCGCGCAGGAATGTTTCCTGAACCAGATCTTCCGCCTCGTGAAGCGAGCCCAGAATCCTGTAGCAGTGCACCTGGAGCTCGCGGCGATAGGGCTCGGTCAGGTCGCTGAACTGATCCGAGTCCCCGTGCAGGACAGCGGCTAGGCGCCGGGCCTCCTCCGCATGATCGGCTGGCATCTGAGTCATCGTAACATCTCCGGTTACTGGCTTGTCATGAGTATGACGGTTTATTTTACTCAATCTGTGCGGCGCGAAACAACCAGTCTCCGATCGACCGCACAGTTTTGGCGCGATCTCCCGTCTAATAGGATAGATCAACCAAAGGAGACAAAAAATGAACTATATAACTGTTGTACGAGCAAAGCTTAAGGGAAGTTTGCAAGAAGCGCAGATGGCGCATGATGCAACCGTAGAGAAGCTGTCCGCCATGACGCGTCCCATGGGAGCCATTCACCATCGACCGCATCTCAACCCACAGGACCCCACACAGTTCCTGGCGATCGACACGTGGAACAATCTCGAGGGGCTGCAGAAATTCATGAGCGACCCGCAGGTCGCGGCGGCGTTCGGCCAGCTCTTTGAAGGGATGCCGGATATCAGTATCTGGGCCGAGTCGGAGTGGGCTTCGTTCTAAGCAAAACCGCAAAGCAGACTGGGCGGATGCTACAATAGGACTCCGAGCGCTGCGCGCGTTTCGGAGTCCTGCTCATGTCGAGAACCTATTCGATTCCCCTGACCGAGATTCGCCGCGAGCATGTGGTGGTCAATTCGCGGTTCATTGCGACTCTTGCCCCGGTTTTCAGCCTGGAGGAAGCCCGGGCATTCCTGGCGCGGATCCGGAAGGAATTTGCGGATGCCAGCCACAACGTGCCTGCCTATATCCTTGGCGGGGGAAATACCGTGACCGAATATTTCTCGGACGACGGCGAGCCCTCCGGGACCGCCGGGAGACCTGCTCTGGCTGTCTTACGCGGCAGTGGAATGGGCGATGTCGCGGTTGTGGTGACCCGCTATTTCGGCGGTACGCTGCTGGGCACAGGCGGACTGGTCAAGGCATACACCGAGTCCACGCAGCTGGTGGTCCACGCGGTCCATCGTGGAAGGCGAGTCCCGGTGCACGTGGCTATGCTGGCAATCCCCTACAATATGCTGGAGAGGGCCCGGCTGCTGGTGAAACGCGATGGCGGGGAAATCCTCGGCGAGGACTTTGCCGCCGATATCACTTTGACCCTGCAATTCCCAATCAGCTCCTTCGATGCTTTCCAGAATGGCCTGCGCGAGCTCTCTGCGGGGACACTCCGGGCGGAAGTGATCGAGTCAAAAGAGACGGTCGTGGCCATCTGAATCTGGAGTCCACCAACTCCATTCGTCCGGAATACTTCTGGGTTCCGGCTACCGGCGAAAATAAAAGTAGACAGGCAGCCTGCATGCCTGTCTACCGATTTACCGGTATACCGGGCTTACTCGTACGCCAGTGTATCTCTCACAGTCAGCCGTGAGGCGCGCCGTGCGGGCAGTGCGCTGGCGATGGTGGCAAGGACCAGGGTAAAGATCAGCCAGGAGATAATGCCTGTCACGCCATAGACCGCGTTCATGGGCGCAGTCAGCAGCGCCATGCCCACGCCGAAGCACAACAGATATGTAATGGGGATCGCAAACAGGATGCTGATCGCCCAGCTGATCACACCGATCACCATCCCCTCGATGATCACAATGGACTGAATATCCCCGTTAGAGGCGCCGATCGCGCGCATCACGCCGATCTCGCGCGTTCGTTCCAGCACGTTGATGCTCATGGTGCCCATCAGTCCCAGCCCGCCGACGATCGCGATCATGCTTGCCATCACAAGCATCATGTAGACCAGGATGTCCGTCGTGGATTCCTGGCTCTTGACAAATTCCGCCCCCAATCCGGCAGAGCCGACCCGAATTCCATGCTCCGCATACAAAGCCTGGATCTGTTCGCTGACTCTTTTTTGAAACGCCTCATCATGCCGCTCGGTCAGTACCCGGACGGAGTAGACCTGTCCGGGGCGTCCTACCAGTCGGCTGATGTACTCATAATTAACATACAACAGCGGCGGGTTTACGTTCCCGACGATGGTGTAAATGCCGATGATATGCCACTTTGTCTCTTTTTTCTCGATATCAACGGTCAGCCAGTCGCCAACTTTCAGATCTGGATATTCCGCCAGCAGATGGTTGCCGATGACCACGGCGTTTTCGTCGCCGGTCTTGAGCCAGCGACCTGCGATGATCACGGGATCGATCAACGTGGATGTGGAGGGCGGCGCGACAAACATGATCTGTCTGCCTGGCGCCTCCGGGTTGGTGAGCAGTGTGCCTTCCACCTGTGTCCAGCCTTCTACGCTGGATACGCCCGGTACGCTCTGGGCGATAGGCGCCACCTCGTCGAGGCGGTAGTAGCGCGGGAACGAGATATTGACGTCGGCAAGGATGTACCCCTGAATATCCTCGATCGTCTTACCGAACGATTCCCGCAGGTTAAAGACCCCAATGAAAATGGCGCCGCCCAAAACCAGCGTGAATAGCGTCAGAGCCAGGCGGGTTTTCCGGCGGAAGGCGTTTCGCAGGGAGAGGCGGATCGGGCGCGGCAACAACAGGGCAGCTTTGCCAACCGCTTTGTCTTTGGTCGGCGCGTTGCCACCGATGCCGTAGTCGCTGATCGCCTCGCGCACGGTGATCCGTACGCTGTTATAGATAGGCAGGAGCGCCGCCAGCATCGGCACTACGATCGCCACGATCACCTGCTGGACCAGTGTCTGCGGGTAGGTCTTGAATGGCAGGGGCGTGACGTTGATGAAGTTCGCCATCCCGGCGCCGATCTGCTTTGCCGCGCCGCTGGCAAGTGGCACCCCAATGGCTAACGCGATCAGCCCGAAACCGAAGACCAACGTGAGATACATGACCGTGACCTGCCCCGTGCCGGCTCCCACAGATTTCATAATGCCGATCTGGCGGGTTTGCTGGGTCATCAACGCGGTGATGGTGTTGATGACCAGAAAAGCACTGAGCAGCACCGTGAGGTAGCCAAGCACCCCCAGCAGGAAGAATACGCCCTGCATGATGCTCCAGGCGTAGTGATGACCGGGCTGGTACACGTTCACAAAGTAGATGGTTGCGCCGGCGCGCTCAACTCGGTCGGCGACCGCTTGCGTCACCTCGGTCACATGCGCCACGTCGGTCTGCTTTTCTCCTACGCTAACCAGCAGTTGGTCATAGGCCGAAGACCCGCCAAGCCATTCCAGCGTGTTGGGTGTGACATACGCCGTGACCATGCGCGCCAGGCTGTAGGGCGGCGCCGTAACGTCGTGGGCATAACCAGCCACCTTCAGCTCGCGGCGTTTTCCGTCTCCCAGCTCGACGACAATCCTATCTCCTGGCTTGTAGCCGAGCGGCGCCGCGGATGAGTCGATCAGCACTTCTTTCTCTCCGAACCGCGGGATGCTGGTCTCGCCGGGCGCTGGCTTGAGCCGGTTCACGGTGATCTTGGCTGGATCATCCAGGCCTGTGAATACGATCGTGAGCGGTTCCTGCCCGGGCCGGATCAGCTCCGCTCCCGCCTGGGCGATCCCTTCCACGGCATCCACGCCCGGGACCTCGCGCGCCATCCGCACCATGTCGTCATTCAGCGGATAGGCGGAGACTGTGCCCTCGGAAGGCTGGGATGAGAGATAATCACCGTCCAGACTCTCGAGGATATACAAGTTCATGTTGCTCGTGAAGCCGACCGCGAAGGTGCCAACGAAGATCGTCAGGACTGTGAGGACTGTGCGCGACCGGTTGCCCCAGAAGTCCGCCCAGACCTTCTTCCAGCGGCTGCTCATGTTGCTATCCCTCGCAGCGCGAGGTTTTCGGCCTCGTGCCTGTCAGCCATCTGGTGCAGCGCTTCACGCGTGACTTCGGATTGCTTCAGCAGCTCGTCGAGCTGGTCATAGCTGAGTGCCAGCACCTCGACCGGACCGCTTTCCGAGGCGCGGACGGATGCCCGGCGTTTGCGCTCGTGGAAGAATGCCATTTCGCCGAAGACTTTTCCCGGTCCCAGCTGCAGGGTGACAACATCGGACTGATTCTGGCGGGGCAGGATCACTTCCACCGTGCCCTTTGTGACAATGTAGAACGAATCCGCGTTGGTTCCCTCGGTCAGGATCATGCTACCGGGTTCGTAGTTCTGGACCTTGCTGATGCGGGTGGCTTGCAGCAGCAGCTCACGCGGCATGCTCGGCATCGCTTTGGCAACATACTCGTTGACGATCTCGCCATCGGCAATCAGGGCGGTGCGGTGGGTGCGTTTTGCCAGAGCGCTGTCGTGGGTGACTACGATAATGGTCTTACCCTGAGAGACCAGGTTGTTGAACAGCTCAAAGACGCTGTCAGCCGTCTTCGAATCCAGGTTGCCTGTGGGCTCGTCCGCGATCACGATGGGCGGGTCGTTTGCCAGGGCGCGGGCGATCGCCACGCGTTGCTGCTGGCCGCCGGAAAGTGCGGTGGGCAATTTGTAGGCATGCTCTGCCAGCTCTACCATCTCGAGCAATCCCAGTGCACGCTTTTCGCGCTCGCGCATCGGGAAGGTGCGGCAAAAGTCCATGGGCAACATGATGTTCTCGATGACGGAAATGGTCGGCAGCAGCTGGAAGAATTGAAAGACGATCCCCAGGTTCTTGCCGCGCCAGCGCGCCATCTTGTTTTCGCTCATTTCATGCACCGCCGTCCCGTTGACGTACACCTCCCCGGTCGTGGGACGGTCGATGCCGGTGATCATATTCAGCAGCGTGCTTTTTCCGCTGCCGGACTTTCCGATAATGCTGACAAATTCCGCAGGATTGATCTGCAGGTCGATGCTGTTCAGCGCATGGTAATCACCGATTGCGGTCTTGTAGTACTTGTGAACGTCTCGCAGGTCGATGATCGGTTCGTTGCCGTTCCCATTTCCATTGTCCGGTTTGCTAAAGAGGGACATAAAAGCCTCGCATAGAAGGAGTCCGACGTTTTCATGACGCTTCCCGGTCCCTGCCAGGCTCTTCCATGAGGCACCAGGCAGGGACCCGGGGGCGGATCAGCATCCCCTTGAGAGGCAACGCTGAGGGCCCTTCGTTGTATGTCTTAGTCGTTCGCGAATGTCACTGCGGCAGTCATGCCCCAGCGCATCGCAGGATGGATATCGTTCAGCAGGATGGTGACCTCATAGGTCACATCTCCCTGGTTCTCGGAGAAGGTCTGGCCGATAGACTGGATGGTGCCTTTCAGCTCCGCATCCGGGAGGGCGTCCAGAGTGACAAGCACGGGTTGGCCTTCCTGGAGCTGGACCACGTCGATCTCGGTCAGGTCGGTGGTCTTTACCAGCCACTGCGAGAAATCTGCCACGGTCACAGCGATCTGGCCGGCGTTGATCGAGCTGCCAGCTTTGGCGGGCAGGTCGGCGACGACGCCATCGAACGGGGCGATGACCGAGAAGGCGTCCACTTTTGCCTGGGCTGCATTGAGCCGCGCCTCGAGGATCGCCAGCTGTTCCGAGTCGACTCCGTCTTTCAGGCGGTCGTAGGTCCGCTGGGCGTCATCGAGCCTGGCTTTTTTCAGCGCCAGATCGTTCTCAGCTTCGGTGATCCAGTCCTGGGGAGCGGGACCCTTGAAGGTCTTGGTCTTATAGCGGTACTCGTAGCCTTTCCAGGTCTGGACCAGGTAGGAACGAGTCTCTGTCTGAGGCACTTTACTGGAATCGAGCAGATACTGCAAATAGTCATCTGCCTTGTCGAAGTCTTCCCTGGCATCCTTAAGATCGATCACAGCCTGCGCCAGATCGGTGCCGGCGGCGTTCTGCAGATCGCTGAGAGCCTGTTTTGCGCTGACCAGGTCGAGCTGGGCAGCCGCATAGTTTGTGTCTGAGGAGTCACCCAGGCGGATCAAGGTCTGGCCCTTCTTGACTGTCTCACCCTCTTTGACCAGCACTTCGCTGACCACGCCGGCTGCGGTGAAGGCGATCTCACCATACTGGATCGGTTCGAGCCGGCCCTCTGCAATGATCGCGCTATCGGCGACTACCGTGGGAGCTGCCTCCGCCGTGGCAGCCGGCGCATTTGCTCCCGCCCCGCAGCCTGCAAGCAGCAAGCCGATTACTACCAGTGCAATAAGCAATGTATGTTTCATGATTCTTGACCTCCGCGTTTAATGATACAACGTTCAACGAAAAATCCCCTTGTCGATGGGGGAGTATTGACCTAGCCGGATGGACAGGTGAGCGCACCTATCATAATCTACGCTCCAAATCCCGTTCCGTTGCACGCGAGAGCCGCTGGCACGAGGTCCGTTGCCTGGCACGCCTATTCCCGGATCGGCTCCAGGTAGTTCGCCAGGGAATCCAGGATAGCGGCATTGAGCTCTTCCTGAAGATAAATGGTCCTCTCCTCAAATTGGAGGGTGTAACCGCCATGATAGGGCAGAAAGTGATAACCAATAAACGTCAACGTCTCGCCCTCCCGGCACAGGTTGTGGTAATAATCAGTAAAGGCGCGGCGGACCCGATAGCGGGCAGACCTCTTGAGCTTTTGCACATTCAGATAGGGATCGGGCATGGTGTCGGTCTGGAGGACGGCGTTTCCCTGGCGAGGGGATAGGTTGATTTTACCAGTGTCGATGCATTCTCTCTGCCCGGGCTTGGCTCGTGGCACCGGAGCCAGATTCTGGGATATGAGATCTGCTTGCAGGGATCTATCTTTGCCGTGCAAAAGCACTCACACCGGCCCGCCTTCTCACTTCCGGAGGAAACATGATCTACGATGATGCTCAGGCCAGGAAAGATGTTGCAGAGAACTTTCCGGGCATGACCGTTTACTATGTCTATCTGCTCAAGAAGGGACCGACCTGGACTCCCGACGAGACGCCGGAGATCGATGCTCTACAGCAGGAGCATCTCGCCAACTTCCGACGATTGGGGGCTGCCGGCAAGCTCGTCATCAACGGACCTTTGCTCGATGCCCTCGCGACCAGCGGCGAAATCCGCGGCATCGGCGTTCTCAAGGCCGACTCGCTCGCCGAAGCTCAGGAGCTCATCAGCACGGATCCCATGGTGCAGGTGGGTCGACTGATCTTTGAGCTGCATGCCTGGATGGTTGCCAAAGACATCCTGCCATGAAACTTTAAGATGAATTCTCTTGACTCGCGCAGGGAACACGGGGGTAAAATAGAACATACGTTCTAATTTAGAAAAGGAGGACGTATGACCACGAATCGTCGATTCTCTCAAGCCCTGCAAGCATTGACAGAACTAAAGGCCGAGACAGCAGGAGCTTCCTCCAGCACCACGCCGGCTTTGCGCGATGTCGTTGCCAGAATCGGGACCGTGCCCGCGGGCGCCTTGTTTCTGGGCGTCGCTGCCGATGGTTTGCCAGTCCTTCTAAATCTCTTCGATCCGCACCCGGGACCCATGTTGATTGCCGGCGATGCCGGGGCGGGGAAAACCATTTTCCTGCGTACTGTCGCGCAGGCCGTGGCGGAGACCCACGACGCAGACGAAGTCCAGTTCGGTGTTGTCACGAACTATCCGGAGGAATGGGAGGGGATCGATGTGCCGCATTGCAACGGGATCTTTCCGGTCGGTCACAACAGCACCCAGGAATATCTGAATTCCCTGGCGGCCTGGGCGCACGCGCATAAACAGGCCCGTCAGTGTACCCTGTTGCTCGTGGACGACCTGGAATCGGTGGCGAGCCTGGATCTTGATTCCCTGCGCAATTTTCGCTGGCTCCTGCTACGGGGTCCGTCACGCCGGGTCTGGCCCGTGGTGACTCTCAATGCGGCGCGCTACGGGCAAGTGCTCGCCTGGCTGCAGAATTTCCGCACGCGCATCTTCGGGAGGGTGGCAAACCCGCGCGTCGCCGAGGCGCTCGGCGCAGACAAATCCTCTGCTCTCGACCAGCTCGAAGCGCGGGTTCAGTTTACCCTGCGCGAGCGGGACAACTGGCTCCGCTTCTGGCTGCCGAGTGGCCTGGGCTGAGCCTGCCGAAGTGCTAGCAAGTCCATGCCTCTTGTGTTAAAATCGAAAGCGTTGGTTGCATGGATGAATGGTGGTCCGACAATCAGAGGGAATTTTCTTCAGTCCCGTGAGTTGGTGGCGGGGCGCTTCTTGGCACCTGGGTGTCTGTGATCGCTGGCAGTCATGCACATTGAATCCGTATCGCTGTGAAAGCGGCTTCACTCTCACAGCCCACACTCAGGAGAAGAGCATTGCTATGGAAGCGAAACTTTATGTAGGCAACCTGCCGTACACCACAGTAGATGCCGACCTGCAAACGTTGTTTTCGCAGGCGGGCACAGTTAAATCCGCACAGGTGATTCGGGATCGCGCCAGTGGACGCTCGAAAGGCTTTGGCTTCGTCGAGATGTCCTCCTCGGAAGAGGCGCAGAGCGCCATTACCATGTTCCATGGGAAGGACTTCAGTGGCCGCCCGCTCACCGTTAACCTTGCACGCCCGCGCGAAGATCGCCCCGGTGGGGGAGGCGGTGGTTTCCGCAGCGGTGGCGGACGCAGGCCCGGCGGTAACGGCGACCGCGAACGCAGACGCGATTTCTAAGTTTCCAAAGAGTTTCATAGTTTTGAGCCAAATGGGCGGTGCCAACCATTTGGCTCAATTTTTTTCTCTCGGAAGTAACGAAGCCCGAGAATGGATTTCAGTCGAACGTGACGATGGATAATCACCTCTTATCGCTTGTCTAGCAAACAACGAAACGCTTCCCGTGCGTTTGTAGGCTGAAATTCAAATCCCGAGTTTAAACAATTATGCAGCACTTTGTAATTCGTGAGTATCAGCCCGACGATTTCGATGGGGTCACCATTCTGTGGAGGATTTCCCGTGAAAAATCCCTCCCGGAATTTCAGCGCGCCAAAGGTCATTTCTTCTACGAAGACCGCGACTTTTTTCGCGATCATGTTCTCCCCAATAATACCGTCTGGGTAGCGGAGATGGATCATCGGCCCGTGGCATTTATGGCAATGCGTGACGACTTTATCGATCACCTGTACGTCGATCCCGACTATCAAAATCGCGGGATCGGCAAAGCCCTGCTGGAGCACGCCCGGCAGCTCTCGCCCGAGCATCTGTGGTTGTATACTTTGCAGATCAACACGAATGCGCGTGCCTTCTATGAGAAGAACGGATTCGTCGCCGAGAAGTTTGGGGTCAGCCCGCCACCTGAGAATGAGCCCGATGTGGACTATCATTGGAGAAAAGGCTAAAGCCCTCAAGAGACCATGCGACCCACCTATCTTGAAGTTGACCTGGCACAATTGAAGCAGAACCTGGAAGCGATCCGTCGCCGGGTCGCGCCGGCGAAAGTCATGCCCATGGTGAAAGCGAATGCCTATGGACATGGCGTCGATGGCGTCGCGCCGTTTATCGAACCCTATGTGGATTATCTCGGCGTCGCCCTTGCCGAGGAGGCCATCCACCTGCGCGAGCTGGGGATCCGGAAACCGATCCTGGTCGCCGGCGCCGCTTTGCCGGAGCAGGTCTGGCTCTTCGCGGAATACGACCTGACCCTGACGGGTTCTTCCGTCGAGCTGCTCGATGTGGCGGAGGAAGTCGCCCGCTCGGCAGGCAGCCGCATCAAGACGCATCTCAAGATCGATACCGGGATGGAGAGAGTGGGGGTCCGCGAATACGAAGCCGAAGCGCTGATCCTAAGATCTGCTGCGTGTAAGCATATCGTTGTCGAAGGCATCTACACTCACCTCGCAAATTCTGAGCTTGCCGATCGAACGTATTCCCACCTGCAGCTGGAGCGCTTTCAGGCTGTCCTCGATCTCTACGAAAGGCATAGCCTGCCGGTTCCCGGGCTGCGGCACGTCTGTAATTCCGGGGGTATTCTCAATCTTCCGGAAGCGTAT
>DAITPI010000048.1:0-15858 GCA_036833655.1 Anaerolineales bacterium
CGGCTGGGGGGCAGGCTTCTGGGCGAGCCAGGCGGTTCTTCCGCTCTTCTTTACCAGCCCGGCGATCCCTCCGGCAGTCAGCACGACGGTCATTGCCGTGACGAGCGGGCTGGTCGCCGGGGCAATCACCGGCCTCGCCCTGGTCTGGATCGGGCGCAAGCCTGAAATTGCTTATGAAACGCCGGCGTAATGCTGGCGTTTTCTCGTCTATGCATGGGGACACCTGCTAAAAGAAAAAAGAGTCATCAGGATGATGACTCTTCTGTGCCCCCAAGGGGACTCGAACCCCTGTTTAAGCCTTGAGAGGGCTTCGTCCTGGGCCGCTAGACGATGGGGGCGTACTTGCTCGCGCTGAGCGGAGTGCGAAGCACGCAGCCGAAGCGAGCGTGCGGGATTGTATCATCCCCCTCCTCAATCGTCAACAAGCGTATTTGCGGCGATTTGCTTAGCAAATCGTGTGGATTAGAACGACGTGCACTTCGCCGGGTCCGTGCATGCCGATCGTCAGGGACATTTCGATGTCGGCGGTCCGCGAGGGACCGGTGATCACGGCCGATGCTCGGGATTGGCTGACGATGGGGATCGACATGGCATCCGCCAGAGATGGGAGGATTTCGGATGCGTTCAAGACCGCGATGTGGATCTCAGGCAATAGCGACGCCTGCAGCGGATGCCCCTCTCCATCGGCGATCAAAACCGACCCGGTGTCTGCCAGCCCACAAACAGCTTTGGTCGCCCCGATACGGATCGCGGGATCCGGCGCGTGGCTGACGACAATTCCTGCGCGCTGCAGAGCACCCTCGTCCAGGATGTCTGGCTCAAGATGGATTCTCTCAATGTCGCGTGAGCGCAGAAATTCAATCACTCTGTCGGTCAGGTCGCCCGGGCTTGTGTGAATCACGTTTCCCCCGACCTTCGCCAATTCCTCCCCAAAGCGGGAAATCAATATCTCTCGATCCCATCCCAACACTTCCCCAATTCCATCTTCCCTTTCCTCCCCTGTATACCTGTCTACCTGTGCATCTGCTCCTGTGCTCGCCTCCGCCTTCAAACCATCCCATCGATCCCGAAATGTCTTCCCGGCAAACCTGGGCAAGTCCTTGCTGAAGCCCCAGCCGGTAAAGGAGGGTAATTTCACGTAGCTGCTAAAGGGAGCCGCGAAACGCGTCCCCAGGGCTGCGAACTTCTGCGCGAGATGGAACAGCCACGGGTTACGCGCGATATGACTGTACATCTTCATGAACAAGGAGCCGGAGGTAGAAAGCCCATGACTGGACCCTGTCGATTGTGCACCGACAACAGGCGCCTGTCCCGCGCGTACCCGCGTCAACAGCTTTGGCAGATCGATGTCAACCGGGCAGGCCTCTTTGCAGGCTCCGCACAGTGAGGAAGCCTGTGCCAGCGGAACAAACTCCGAGCCGAAGAACCCTGCCGAGATGACGGAACCAATCGGACCCGGGTACGGACTGTGATAGGCATGTCCGCCGATCTCGCGGAACACCGGGCACGCATTCAGGCATGCCCCGCACCGGATGCAATACAGGGATTCTTTCAAAGGGGAGCTGCGCAGTCGCGTCCGGCCGTTATCGAGAATAATGAGATGTCGTTGCTGGCCCGGAAACGGGGACTGGATGAATTGGGTGTAGACACTGAGTTTCTGCGTGGTTGCCGAGCGAGCCAACAAGGAGAGCATCAGCGCCAGGTCGTCGAGATTGCGGACCAGTCGTTCCATGCCCATCAGCGCGATATGGATCGGGGGCAGAGTCGTGACCATGCGACCATTGCCTTCATTCGTCACAAGGCATAAGGTGCCTGTTTCCACGACCCCAAAGTTGACGCCGCTGATTCCGACCTCCGCGTTGAGAAATACCTCGCGCAAGACCTGCCGCGCGGCATGGGTGAGCCTGGGGATCTCCTCGGTATACGGGATGCCCAGTTTCTCGTGGAACAGGCGCCCCACATCATCCCGCCGCAGATGAACAGCCGGTGAAATGATGTGAGCCGGTTTTTCGTTGCGGAGCTGCACAATGTACTCACCGAGATCCGTCTCGACGACCCGGACCCCTTTTGCTTCAAGGGCACGGTTGAGCTCGATCTCCTCGGAGACCATGGATTTGGATTTCGCAACCAGCACCGGAGTCCGACGAATCCGGTCGTCGGGTGACACAATGCCCAGGACGATCCTTATTGCCTCGCCAGCATTGCTGGCGCGGTGGACGGTGATCCCATTCTGCTGCACTTTGTCGATGAACTTTTCGAGGTAAGTGTCGAGGTGCTCGATGATCTCGGCGCGGATGGCGTGTGCCTGCTGGCGCTTTTCTCGCCAGTTCGGCAGTGTGGCAAACGCCGCGATGCGGCCGCTCACACGGCGCTCGGCGTTGAGGTCCAGGGCGATCTGTAATGTCTCGTTGGCTAGAGCAGCGCGGATGCGCTCCCTAAATTCGGCGTTGTTCATGCTCTATACGGGCGGCTTTACTCCGATGTAAAGGCCACGCCCGTCCAATCCTTCCGGGTCGTGTGAAATGCTCAAGCCTGTAGCTTGGCATGCCTGCATGTATTCCTGGTGAGTGAAGAGACCCAGCTCGTGGACCTCGGCATAGTGCTCGATCCCTCGCGGCGTGCCAACCAGGTATTCGAAATCGATAAACGAGAGTTTGCCTCTCTGCCTGCTATAGCTCATCCGTACGATTTTCAGATCCGGTTCATTGACCTGGGTCATGGATGCCCGACCGGGATGCCACTGCTCGGGCGTGAACCACGGCTCCACCAGAAGAACGCCGCCGGGCACGAGGTGGTTTGCCATATTCTTGAGCGCCTTTCGCAGGCGCGATTTCGTTTTGACATACCCGATGGAGCTGAACAGGCAGACGATCACATCGAACTGGCGATCCAGGTCGAAGTCGACCATGTCGCCATGGTGGAAACGGATTCCGGGATGCTGCTTTCTGGCGACGGCGAGCATCGTGCGGTCCAGATCCAGCCCCGCGACTTGATAGTACTTACTGAGCAGGTCAGTGTGCAAACCTGTCCCGCAAGCAACGTCGAGCAGCGACTTGCCCTGCGCTCGCTGGTGGGCCTGAATCAGGCTGTGGAGTTTCTCAACTTCTGCTGCGTAGTCTTTTTCCACCGCTGCATAGATCTTGTCGTAGTACCGGGCTGTTTTGGAGAACATGCCTGCCTCTCATCGCTGATCTTGCGAGGAATGATTCAGGACCTCGGCAATATGCATCACTTGCTGTGTCTTATTCTGCCTGTGCAAGCCCCCGGCGATATGCATCAGGCAGCCGGCCTCCGTTACCACCAGGGTGGGGGATTGGATGGCTTCCAGATTGGTGATCTTGCGCTTCAGCCACTCCGCCGAAAGCTCGGGATGTTCCATCGAAAAAATGCCTCCGAAGCCGCAGCATTCCTCGGCGTGGGGTAGTTCCACGATCTGCGCGCCGCGCACATTTGCCAGCAACAGGCGCGGCTGGCGGTCGATTTTCATGCCGCGCAGGGTATGGCAGGAGGGATGATAGGTGAGGACTCCCTCCCAGCGCGCGCCCAGGTCCGTAACACCCAGTCGATCCACAAGATATTCGGTGAACTCATACACGCGACTTCCCAGCGCCTGCGCCCGCGGGAGCCATAGCGGGTCATCCTGGAACAGCTCCGGATAGCCGTGCTTGATCATGTGTGCGCAGGAGCCGGAGGGGATGACGACATCCCCGCTGGTCTTTTCGAAGACGCGGATCGTATGCTCGGCGATCGGTCGCGCTTCCGCCCGCAAGCCGGCATTGAACGGCGGCTGGCCGCAGCAGGTCTGGTCGCGCGCGAACTCCACGGTCACGCCAAGGCGGCCGAGAATGCCTACAATCGCTTCACCAGTTTTTGGGTAGAAAGAATCGACGAGGCAGGTGATAAACAGTTGCACGCTCGTCATGAGTGCATTGTAATATAAAAGCGCAGGGACAGGCGCTTGCTATGGTATGATTCCCGCTTATGAATATATTTCGCACTCAAATCTCTCCTAATTTATTCGACTTGCCCGAACGCATTCACCGGCTGAGCGAGCTCGCCTACAACCTTTGGTGGACGTGGCAACCAGAAGCCGCGCGGATCTTTGGAAGGCTGGATTATGCCCTCTGGGAACGAATTGGCCACAACCCGATCAGGCTGCTGCGTGAGATAGACCCGGTGCGCCTGGAGCAGGCCGCACAGAACCAGGAATATCTCGAACTCTACGACCATCTCTTTTCTGAATTCGACTTCTACATGAACCGGCAGGATACCTGGACCAACCTGAACCATATGGAGCTCAAGAACAAGCCCATCGCCTATTTCTCCATGGAATTTGGTCTACATGAGACTCTACCCATTTATTCCGGCGGCCTCGGTGTGCTGGCTGGCGATCATTTGAAGGAAGCCAGCGATCTGGGTCTGCCGTTCATCGGTGTCGGTTTCATGTACGCAGAGGGCTATTTTTCTCAGCGCATTACTGAAGACGGCTGGCAGGAAGCCGTCAACAATCTGCTTGATTTCAACAATCTGCCCGCACTTCCCGTGTTGGATGACTCGGGCCAGCGCATGTGTGTGGATGTGGAATTTCCCGACCGGACAGTATCTCTGAGCTTGTGGGAGCTCCGCGTGGGACGTGTGCCACTCTACCTTCTTGACTCGAACCTGGATGGCAATTCCGATTTTGACAAACAACTGACCGCGCGCCTGTACTGGTCTGACCTGGACCGCCGCGTGATGCAGGAGCTCCTGCTTGGGGTTGGCGGCGTCCGCGCGGTGCGCGCGCTGGGATTGAATCCCTCGGTCTGGCACATGAACGAAGGCCATGCCGCGTTCCTGACACTGGAACGCGCCCGCGAGCTCGTGGCTGGCGGGGACACCTTTGAAGATGCGATCCAAAAAACGCGGGCGCAAAATATCTTTACAACCCATACTCCCGTTCCCGCTGGAAATGACGAATTCCCGTTGTGGCTGATCGACAAATACCTGGCGGCGCTCTGGCCGCAGCTGAAATTATCCCGTGAGCAGTTCTTTGATGTTGCACGTCATCAAATGCCACAGGGGGAAATGTTCAGCATGGGGATTCTTGCGCTTCGCAATTCCAGCGGGCGCAATGCCGTCTCGGAATTGCATGGACATGTTTCACGCAAAATGTGGCACTTCCTCTGGCCAGACCGGGCGGAAGAGGAAGTACCCATCACACACGTCACCAACGGCGTACATGTCTCCAACTGGATGGCGCGGCGCCTGATCAATCTCTTCTGTGATTTCCTGGGCGAGGACTGGTATGATCATATTGACGATCCGGCCTTCTGGGCGAACATCGATGCCATTCCCGATGCGGCGCTCTGGGCGGTTCGTCTGCACCAGAAGCGGAAGCTGGCTTTCTACTTGCGTGAGCGCGTTCGCGACCGCTGGACGCGCGGTGGGTTCCATCCCGTGCAGGTGGTCTCCTCGGGTGTACTGATCAACCCCTATGCGTTAACGATCGGCTTTGCGCGTCGCTTTGCGACCTACAAACGCGCCAGCCTCGTCCTTACGGACGTGGATCGGCTGTTGAGAATAATCAATCGCCCGAACATGCCCGTGCAGATCGTCTTTGCCGGCAAGGCGCATCCGGCAGACGAACCGGGCAAGCAACTGATCCAGCAGGTCTACCGCCAGGTCAAGCGCGCCGAGACTGGCGGGCGGCTGGTCTTTGTGGAAGATTATGAGATGAACCTGGCGCGTTATCTCGTCCAGGGTGTGGACGTGTGGATGAATACGCCGCGCCGGCCCCTGGAAGCGAGCGGTACCTCGGGCATGAAGGCGGCGCTCAACGGCGCCCTGAATTTCTCTGTGCTGGATGGTTGGTGGCGGGAAGCCTACAATGGCAAGAACGGCTGGGCGATTGGGGAAGACCGCGAGCTGGAATCACAGAACCTGCAAGATGCCGAGGATGCCGAGAGCCTGTATAGCACCCTGGAGAACGATATCATCCCGCTGTATTACGACCGCGATCCCAAGGAGATTTCGCATGAGTGGATGGCACGCATCAAGGATTCGCTCAAGACGAACATCCCGCGGTTTTCGACGCGTCGCATGGTAAAGGAATACGTGGATCGGCTGTATCTCAAGGCTCTTCCCTCCGCTCGTGAAGCTTCGCCCGCAAAAGAAGAGAGATAACATGCTGCCGGAAATAAATGTACAGGAGTTGGACAAAAAGCTGAAGTCGCAGGATCCATTCATCCTGCTGGATGTGCGCGAGCCTCACGAGCTGAACTTCGCCAGATTGAGCGACAACCGGTTGGAGACCACGCCGATGAGCCGTCTGGCGCGTGAAGGCACAAAGGCTCTCTCCGAGCCGGCGCAGGCACAGGATGCCACCATTTACGTGATGTGCCATCACGGCAACCGCAGCGCCCAGGTCACCGCCTGGCTGGCACAGCAGGGCTGGAAGAATGTCTTCAACGTGCGCGGCGGCATCGACGAGTATGCTCGCCGAGTGGATCCATCGGTGGGTTTCTATTAGGGTTTAAGGTCTGCGGGTTTCAGGTTTGGAATAAGAAGAAGGTTGAGAACCAGTCTCAACCTTCGACGTTTAAACCTGCCAGCCTTTGACGCTCTTATCGATCGAATACGAACTGTCCGTTCTTGTAGAACAGATCGCCATCCACAAGGATTTCGGAGTCCGTCCGCAGATCGCAGATCATATCCCAGTGGATCGCCGACTTGTTGTGCGAGCCTGTTTCCGGGTAGCCCGCGCCGAGTGCCATGTGGAAGGTGCCGCCGATCTTCTCGTCGAAGAGGATATGACCGGTAAAGCGGTCGATATCCGAGTTCGTGCCGATTGCAAACTCGCCTAGATAGCGCGAGCCTGCATCCGATTCCAGCATCTTGATCAGGAAGTCCTGATTCTTTTCGGCTTTTGCCTGGTCCACGCGACCGCGGCTAAACGTCAGCTCCGCGCCCTCGACCGCCACGCCCTCGTAGATGGCTGGATAGGTAAATTTCACCCAGCCGTTGACCGACTCTTCCACCGGACCCGTAAATATCTCGCCATCCGGCATGTTATTGATCCCAATGGAGTTCATGAATGTTCGGCCCTGGATGGAGAGAGTCAGGTCGACGTTCGGCCCGCGGATCACGACCTGGTTTCTGCCTGCCAGCCAGTCCACCGCTTTCTGCTGGGCGGCGGCGGTCCCTCTCCAGTAGGCAACCGGATCGGCCTCGTTGGCATGGACGGCGGCATAGAAAAAATCCTCATATTGCTGCAAGCTCATTCCCGCATCCTGGGCATATCCGCTGGTGGGATACAGCGTCGTCACCCATTTGAAGCGACCTTCGCCGCCGCGCCGGAACTGCACAGAAGTAATGGCGCCTTTGGCGACACTCCGCTTCTGCATGCGCGCCGGATCGATCATATTCATATCCCGCGGATTGGTCGCAGAGTGGATGCGGATGCGCGACTCGAATTGGTCATACGCCAGCTTGAAGAAGCTGGGTACGAACGTCAGCTGGGCGTCGCTGCCGTAAGTCAACAGCAGCTCCTCATGATCGGGATAGTTGAAATCGGGCAACATGATCAGCGGGTGGGGATGCCCGCCCTTCTGCAGGACCTGAATGATCAGCTCCCGGACCAGCGGCTCTGCGGCAGTCGTCGCCTCGATCAGGACGCGGTCACCGGGGACAATCCGTGCGGAATGTTGGACCAGTATTTTTGCGAAGTTTGCAACACGCATATCAGACACGGAATGTCCTCCTGTAGGTTCTCCAGACTTTGCCGCGGAGTAAGCCCGGAATGGGGGGTGCGGCGTATGCCCCAACCCCCATTCCGGGTATCTCTCACGGAGATCCCCGGAGAGCTCTCCTGTAGGGAATTCAAGCAGGGAAATTATAACATCCTGATGCTCAGGCTTTTTATCTCTGCCGATTTGTAACTTTTGTCATGTGTACTTCCCTTGAAAATGGATATGATTTATAAGAATTCACGTTTTTCATGAGGAGTGAGACATGTCAGTGATTTCCACGAAATCCACAACCGCGTGGGCGGAAGTCGATGAGCAGGGACGGCTGGTCCTTCCCCCGGAGATCGCCGAGCGTTACGGGTTAAATCCCGGCTCGAAAGTTCGCCTCGATGATGGGCAGAATTTTGTCCGCCTGCACCGCCCTGTAACTCACCTGACCAAAGTTTATATAGAGCCAACGGTTGCCTGCAATCTGGATTGCATCACCTGCTTTCGTAACGCCTGGGACCAACCTCTTGGTCGCATGACAGAGGAAACTTTCGAACACATTTTCGCGGGCCTGAAAGAAATGGCCCCTGTGCCAAGTGTTTACTTCGGCGGGATCGGTGAGCCCCTCTTTCATCAGAAGACAATGGAGTGGATCCGGCGCGTCAAGGGGCTTGGTACAAAAGTAGAACTGATCACCAATGGCACGATCCTGAATGAAAAGAAATGCCAGCAATTGATCGACGCCGGACTCGACGTGCTGTGGGTCTCGCTGGATGGAGCCACAGCAGACAGTTTCGCTGATGTGCGAATGGGAGCGGAGCTGTCGGCGATCATCGATAACCTGAAAAGGTTGTTCAAAATGCGTAAGGGTGGGCACTTCCCGAGGCCTGAGATCGGCGTTGCCTTTGTCGCCATGAAGCGCAATATTGCCGACCTTCCAAATATCATTAAGCTTGGGCACACGTTTGGGGCCAGATATTATTCTGTAAGCAACGTTCAGCCACCTACAATGGATATGCAGGATGATCGTCTGTATTTGCGCACCATGCGGAATATTGCCTATTTGCCATCGCCCATGCTGCCGAAGCTAAGCCTGCCCAAGATCGATTTCGACGAGCGTACACAGGCCGCACTGATCGAGACGTTCAATAGCGGTTGTAATATCAGTTTTGCAGGCAACAACTGGGGTGGCGCTAACGATGTGTGTAACTTCGTGGAGAGTGGAACAATGTCGATTGCGTGGACGGGAGATGTGAGTCCGTGCTGGCCGCTGATGCACACACATGTGAGCTACCTGCATGGCAAGCCGCGTCTCTCGAAAAAGCACATCATTGCCAATGTACGTGACCGATCGCTGGCCGAGATCTGGAGTGACCCGGAGTACGTGGCGTACCGTGAGCGGTTACATAATTTCGTTTTTGCACCCTGTACATTCTGCGGTGGCTGTGATCTCTCCGAGACAAACGAAGAAGATTGCCTTGGAAATACAACCTTCCCGGTCTGCGGTGGGTGTCTCTGGGCGCAGGGGATCATACAGTGTCCATAGTGCCATGCGCACAGAGATCACGGCTTGCTCTTACGGGCTTGAAATTTGATATACTGAGTTCTATGCTTCTACGTTTCTATGCCACCCTGAGAACGGTGATGGGAGTCGACTCCCAGGAAGTACACGATAGGAATGTGGATTCATTCCGCAAATTGTTGAACTTCCTGCTGGATCGATATCCTCATGCTGCCTTCCATCTGGTAGATGGGTCTGGCAATCTGCGCCCGGATGTACCGGTATTTGTGGATGGGCGTAATCCGCGTTTGTTCAGGGACGGGATCGACACAGTGCTGCCACACGATTGCGTGGTCAGTTTTTTTTCGCCGGTCTCCAGCGGAAGGATCAATGTGGAGGTGTTGCGCGGGGCACCACCGTCCGGAAAGGAGTGATCGATGAAAGTGAACTTTTTTGCAACGCTGCGCGATATCGCCGGCGGCAAGACCGTGGAGTTCGATGTGGAGCAAGGCGTTACAGCAAAGGAATTACTCGATGCGATCATTCATCGGTTTCCGCTCCTGAAGAAAGAGTTACTGGATCCAAACGGCAGGATGTATGGTCATGTACATTTCTTCATCAACGGGCGGGACGTGCAGTTCCTGGATGACGAGTTCCAAACGAAGGTGATGGCAGAAGACACCGTCAATATTTTTCCGGCAGTAGGCGGAGGATAATCGGCGTTCCCGGCAGCAGGCTGCCGGCGCGCAAGCGCAAGCCCCGGGCGACATATGTCGCCCGGGGCTTGTTTTTTGAAATCCTATCGCAGACCAGATCTTCGAAGCCTCAGATGATCTCCAGTTCTCGAAGCTTGGACTCGGGCACGACGCCATTCACCCATCCACGCTTGTCGTAATATTCCACAAGCATGTCGTCCAGCTCACAGACGTGTCCCTTGCTTCCACCCATCGTGGAAGGTTCCTTCGTGAAGCGTTCTGGCAGGTAATCGCTGCCTTCGCGGAAGCCGTTCAGATTGTTATAGTAACGCTCAAGGTTAAAGACACGCTCGCCGACTTCGAGCAGATGTTCAGGACTGGAGGGCACGCCCGTAATCGCCTCGTACTGGGCTGCAAACGAATCCATTGATTCGGCAAAGGTGGCGAATTTGCACACATCCAGGCAGTCTGTCACGGTGTGGACGTTCTGGAAGATGATGGTCAGTTCGCCCTTTCCCTTCCACTCGAGGGGATCGGTCACCGTGGTTGGTCCGAGGACATTCCCTATCACCTCAGCCGCTGGCGTATAGCCGCGCAGGTGACAGGCCCCACGATTGGACGTTGCGTATCCGATCCCCATGCCTTTGATGCCACGTGGATCGTATGCAGGTATGCCCTGTCCTTTTACAGTCATGGCGAGCTCAGGATGACCAAAGTATTGCGCGGTGGCATTCGCGCCCTCTGCCATCACATTGCCGAGGCCTTCGCGGTATGCAATCATCTGGGTCAGCTGCACCATTTTCGCGCCATCACCCCAGGCAATGGGGCCATCTCCATTGGTGTAGCCTCTCTGCGAGGCTTCCATGTAGATGGAAATTGGGTGGCCGATTTCGATGGCATCTAAGCCAAAGTCGTTGCACAGGTCGATCATCTTGGCAACGACTCGGGCATCGTCGTTTCCGCAGTTTGCGCCCACCGACCAGGCGGGTTCGTATTCCAGCGACTCCATGTGCAGGCCGGCGTAGGGACCATCCTTGACTTCGACTTCCTTTTTGCATGCCACCGGGCAGGCGTGACAGGTGGGGTTGTCCACCAGGATGGTAGCATTTACATGTTCACCGCTGATATTTTCCGCGGTTTCGTATGCGGCAAACTGGCTGTTCTTTGCAGGCAGACCACCGATGACGTTGGTCATATTCATCAGGACGTTCGTCCCGTAAACCGAAAGGCCGCCTTTACGCGGTGAGGTGACCACACGCTCATCCATGATTTCAGCCAGGGCTTTGGTATGAGCCTCCTTCCACTTTTCCCGGTTGACGGCTTTGACCATCTTCTTCTCTGCCTTAATGACGACGGCTTTCAGATTCTTCGAGCCGCCCACGCAGCCGGTGCCGCCGCGCCCGCTGGCACGATCGTCTTCATTCATCCAATTTGCGAATTTGACCAGATTTTCCCCCGCAGGACCGATCGAGATGACAGTCAGATCCTTCTCACCGTATTTATCCTGAAAGTAACGAACTGTATCGTGATTTCCCTTCCCCCATACATCGGAAGCATCGAGTAGTTCGAACTGGCCATCATGGATGTAGACATAGGTGGGCTTCGGGGCTTTTCCTTTGAAGACCAGACCATCGTACCCTGCCCAGCGCAATCGGGCAGCTGACCAGCCTCCATGGTGGGAGTCAGTGATGGTTCCTGTTAGAGGGGATTTGGTCACGATTGCCATCCGGCCGCTCATGTTCGCCTCGGAGCCGGTGAGAGGTCCATTCATGAAGCACAGGATGTTGTCCGGTGAAAGCGGCTCGACCGCGTGACCATTGTCAAAGACAAACCTTACGCCGACACCTCGTGCTCCAATATATTTGATCTTGTATTCCTCGGGAATGGGCTTGAATTCGATTTCGCCTGTGGTCAAATCTACCCAGGCTACTTTATCTGCATAACCTCCGAGCGACATTGTGCCTCCTTTGTGTTGTTTTGGCGGGAAAATCAACAGTCAGGCATCGCTGCCTGTGCTAATAAAAAGAGTAGCATGCGCAAATATCGAAGTAAAGTGACATATGTCACAACTCCGGGATGGGTTATACTTCTGCTTGTTAAATTCAGTCAATCACGCAATTCCTCAATTCTGTGATGTGCTGAGATTCACTGTATCGAATCCAACCCATGAAACAACTCCTCCAAAACATCAAAACCGGGAAATCTAGCGTAGAGGATGTACCGGTGCCTACGCCGCGTGAAGGCCAGGCGCTTGTAAAAGTGGAAGCGAGTCTCGTGTCCGCGGGGACCGAGCGCATGGTGGTCGAGTTTGCCGAGAAGAGTCTGGTAGGCAAGGCACGCTCCCGTCCGGACCTCGTCAAACAAGTTCTCGATAAGGCGCGCCGCGAGGGACTGGTCAGCACGGCGCAAGCTGCCTTCAACCGTCTCGACCAGCCGATGGCGCTCGGCTACTCTTCAGCAGGCAGGATCGTTGCGCTGGGCGCGAATATGCCGGGGCTCAAAGTCGGTCAGCGCGTCGCCTGTTCGGGCGGGGGATATGCGGTCCATGCGGAATACAACGTGGTGCCGCGTAATTTGCTCACGCCTCTTCCGGAGGACGTGGATTTCGAATCAGCGGCGTTCACCACTCTCGGGGCGATCGCCCTACATGGCTTTCGCCTGGCGGAGCCGCAGCTCGGTGAACGTGTGGGAATCATCGGCATGGGGCTTCTGGGCTTGCTGGTTGCCCAGATCGCCAGCGCCGCAGGCTGCAACGTTCTCGGGATCGATGTGGACCCCGCCCGCGTTGTCCTGGCTGGCTCTCTCGGACTGCAGGCCGTCCGCCGCGAAGATGCCGTGGAGGCCTCCGCGGCCTTCACCGCCACTCGCGGCTTCGACGTGGTCCTCATCTGCGCGGATACCTCTTCCAATGATCCGGTTGAGCTGGCAGGCGCCATCGCCCGCGACCGCGCCCGCGTGGTTGCCACCGGCGCGGTGGGATTGACCTTTCCCCGCAAGATCTACTACGAGAAAGAGATTTCCTTTATCAACTCGCGTTCCTATGGGCCGGGGCGCTATGATCTCAATTACGAGGAACACGGAAGCGATTACCCGATCGGCTACGTCCGCTGGACAGAGGGGCGCAACTTCCAGGCGGTGGTCGACTTGATGGCGAAAGGCCAGCTGAATGTCAGGCCACTGATCACGCACCGTTTCCCGATCGAACAGGCGGCTCAGGCCTATGAAGTGATCACAGGGAAAACCAGAGAAGAATTCCTTGGCGTGTTACTCACGTATCCGGAAGGAAACGCGAAAGAGGAAAGAAGGATCACGTTTCCTCTTGCCTCTGCTTC
Source organism: Anaerolineales bacterium (assembly GCA_036833655.1). GTDB lineage: Bacteria > Chloroflexota > Anaerolineae > Anaerolineales > Villigracilaceae > Defluviilinea. The sequence goes on from DAITPI010000048.1 coordinate 13,241, forward strand.
ACCGGCGGGCACTGTAAAACTGGGGGTTTTGGGTGCAGGGATGTTCGCCAATTCCGTCCTGCTCCCCGCCATAAAAAAAGCTGGCGGTATTGAGCTGGTTGGCATCGCCTCCTCCGGGGGACTTCATGCGCAACATGCAGGCAAGAAATTCGGCTTTCGCTACGCGACCTCAGATGACAGCGAGATCATCAACGATCCGAGTATCAACACGGTTGCCATTCTAACCCGGCATAACTCCCACGCTGAGCTGATCGTCAAAGCATTGCAGGCGGGCAAGCATGTCTTTGTAGAAAAGCCATTAGCCATCAACGCGACCCAATTGGAGCAGGTTGACAAATTACTAATCTCCAATCTCCCATCACTCCTAACGGTCGGCTTCAATCGCAGATTTTCCCCTCTTGCTCGAAGACTCCAATCTCTAGTCTCTACTCTCCAGGAACCGAAGCATATTCACTACCGTGTCAATGCCGGTCCGCTCCCTCTCAACCACTGGACCCAGGATCCCGAAATCGGCGGCGGTCGAATCATCGGGGAAGGCTGCCACTTCGTGGATTTCATCACGTTCCTGGTCGGGGCGTCTCCGGTCTCGGTAAATGCGCACGCGCTGCCAGATCAGGGTAGATACAGAGAAGACAACGTTTCCATGACCTTTACGTTTCCGGATGGCTCGATTGGTATTGTGGATTATCTCGCCAACGGGGACCGGTCGTATCCCAAGGAACGCGTGGAAGTCTTCTGTGGTGGACAGATTGCCGTGCTGGATGATTTTGTCTCGTTAGAATCTGTCAAAGATGGAAAGAAGAAAGAAGTAAAAGGGGCGCAGAACAAGGGTTGGGTGGAGGAATGGAAGGTCTTTGCGAATGCCATCCAGGAAGGCGGGGAGCCGCCCATTCCCTACGAACAGCTGATCGGCGTAACGAGAGCGACCTTTGCCGCGCTTGACTCCTTAAGGAAGCAAGAGACGATCGAGCTAGGCTGATGGACTACATCCTCGAGCTCCGCAAATACATCGGGCATCGCCCCGTCCTCATGGTCGGCGCAGCGATCCTCGTGCTCGATGCGCAAAACCGCCTATTGATGTTAAAGCGTTCTGACAGCGGTAGCTGGGGCATCCCGGGTGGAGCGACAGAACCCGGCGAAGTGGTGGAAAACGCAGCCAGGCGCGAGACTCTCGAGGAAGCCGGTATCGAAATTACAGACATGTCTCTCTTTGGTGTGTTCTCTGGACCGGAGCTTTATTACAGATATCCAAACGGGGACGAAGTCTATAACATCACAATTATGTATGTGTCACAGGACTGGCGCGGCGAGATCAAGCTTAATGGCGAGCACACCGGATGGGGATGGTTTGCTGCCGATGAAATTCCCGAAGACCTCAGCCCACCGATCAAACCGATCATCGAACAATTTAAACGTACAACCTTATCGCCCGGAACCTGATAAAGGAGTACAGCATGCCCCATACCGACTTCGCCACGACCACGCGCGGCTTACATCGTGACCTGCCCGCCATGCGGTTGTACGAGAAGGCAAAACGACTGGGAATCTGGAATCCATCGGATATTGATCTCTCGCAGGACAGAGCAGACTGGATTGCTCTGAAGGACGATGAAAAGGATCTGGTCCTGCGCCTGCTTGCCATGTTCGTCGCGGGCGAGGAAGCGGTCACACTCGATCTGTTGCCGTTGATCCAGGCGATCGCCAGAGAGGGCCGCCTAGAGGAGGAAATCTATCTCACCACGTTTCTTTTCGAAGAGGCAAAGCATACAGACTTCTTCAGGCGCTTCCTCGATGAAGTTACAGCGAGGGGAGAGGGGCTCGGGGCGCAGTATCATACGGCGAACTATCGCCACATCTTTTATGAGGCTCTGCCGGCCGCCCTCTCAGCGCTTGAGACGGATCCATCTCCCTGTGCCCAGATCCGCGCCTCGGTCACCTATAACATGGTGGTGGAGGGCGTTCTGGCTGAAACAGGGTATCATGCATTCTTCACGATGCTCGAGCGCCATGCCCTGATGCCGGGGCTCCGCCAGGGGATTGCGCTTCTCAAGCAGGATGAGTCCCGTCACATCGCCTATGGTGTTTATTTGTTGTCACGTCTGCTCGCGGAATATCCGGATGAATGGCAAACGCTGGAGAGCCAGATGAACAGCCTTCTGCCTTTTGCGATCGGTGTGATTGGCGATGCGTTCGCCGCCTACGAGATCGTCCCGTTTGGGCTGGTGGAAGATGATTTTGTCGAATACGCCATGAGCCAGTTCACCAGGCGCTTCGAGCGCCTCCAAAAAGCCAGAGGCGCCTCACTCGATGAGATCAACCGGGTTGCCCGCGAGAGTGGGGAAGCTTGAGCGATGCCCGACAAGCCAAATCCTCTTGATCCTGAACCTCCAATCCAACGTGACAGGCAACATTGTTCAAACGCCATGCATAGCTAGATCATACCGGTTAAAATCCCATTTCGGAGCCCATCATGCGAATTCGCGCAGGCATCGTGCTGATCAAGAATAACAGGGTCGCGTTGATGGAGCGCTTTCGCGACGGATCGCACTATTACACCTTTCCCGGCGGCGGTTCGGGAGGCGCACGAGGAGCTGGGTATCGACGTGATCATAAGACGA
>DAITPI010000049.1:0-12971 GCA_036833655.1 Anaerolineales bacterium
TTCAAGCATTTCTGGAGGCTAAGTAAGCGATTCACAGGACACGATCCTACCTAATGGCGAAAACTCGAAAGAAGAATCACCTCGTCTAAAAATCCACGATCCACCGCTCCTGGATATCAGGGTCGACACCGTTTGGCTCTCGCAGCACCACGCCTCCCCCCATGCGTCACGAACTGCCGGGCTTGCGGCCGGCTATGAGCGCATCCCAGCCAGAAGAAAAAGACACAGCCTCCTTACAGCCGCTTATAATCGAGCCGCACTGGAGGAATTGTGTCCATTTTTCAAAGGGTTCGGGAGTTCTATCGCGACCCCGAGTATTTTCATAACGTACGCAAGATCGCTGTTCCGATCATGATCCAGCAGCTGGTGTTTTCCGGGCTGAACATGCTGGGCGTGATCTTCGTGGGACAAAAAGGCGACGCAGCCGTGGCCGCGGTCGGCCTGGCAGGTCAGATCGCGTTTCTGTTGAACCTCGTCCATTTCGGGATCATCAGCGGCGCGGCGATGTTCACCGCCCAGTTCTGGGGCAAGCGCGATATCCCCAATCTGCGCCGCGTGCTGGGATTGTGCCTGATGCTGGCAATCGCTGCCAGCCTGATCTTCTTCACGCTCTCGCAATTGCTGCCGGCCCAGATCCTGAGCATCTACTCGAAAGATCCGGTCGTGGTCGAGCTGGGGACTGGATACATCCGGGTCTTCTCCTGGACGTTTCTGTTCTTCGCGATCACCTTCAGCTACGCCCTGGTGATGCGCTCCACCGGGGACGTCCGGACGCCCACCGCGATCAGTGTCGGCGCCCTGTTGATCAGCACGGTTCTGTCCTATTCGCTGATCTTTGGGAAATTTGGCTTGCCGGAGCTGGGAATCCAGGGTGCAGCCGTTGCGGCGGTCATCGCCCGGTTCCTCGAATGCGTAACGCTCCTGACGATTATTTATACACGCCAGTCGCCTGTGGCTGCCTCGTTGCGCGAGCTGACCGGATTCGACCGGGTCTTCTTCGGACGCGTGATCAAGCCCATGTTGCCCGTCATCCTGAACGAATTGTTCTGGTCGCTGGGAATTACCACCTACAACATCATCTACGGGCGGATGGGAACGCAGTCCTATGCGGCGATCAATATTGTTTCGACCATCGAGCAGGTGGCATTTGTGGTCTTCATCGGGATCTCGAACGCCACCTCCGTGCTGGTCGGCAACCGGATCGGCGCCGGGCAGGAGGACGAGGCGTATCGCTATGCCGGGCGCTCATTGGGCATTGGCATCGTCGGCGGCATTTTCCTGGGCATTGTGTTGCAATTGGTCAAGGCGCCTGTGCTCTCCCTGTACAACGTTTCGCCCGAGGTCATCCAGAACGCGAGCAGTCTCATCAACGTGGTCACGTTCTTCCTGTGGGTGCGCGTCAACAACATGACTACCGTCGTGGGGATCCTGCGCGCCGGGGGCGATACACGTTTTTCGCTGTTCCTCGACGGCATCATTATCTGGATCGTGGGCGTGCCGATGGCATATCTCGGCGCGTTCGTGCTGGATTTCCCTGTATATCTGGTCTATCTGTGCGCCATGTCGGAAGAGGCAACCAAATGGGTGCTGGGGATCAACCGCTATTTTTCGCGCAAGTGGATCAATAACCTCACCGTGCACGTCGAGGGCATTTAGATCGGCTCGGCGTGCTCGAGGACGTATCCCTCATAGGCAGCCATGAGCTCACTGGTGACCGGTCCCGGCATCCCCTCCCCCACCGTGACGCGGTCGATCTGGATCACGGGCACGATGCCGCGTGAGCTCGACGTGATGAACGCTTCACGCAAAGCGGTAGCCGAAATCTGATCCCGTTGCAACGGCTCGTACCTCACCTCCAGCCCCCTGCCCCGCGCCAGCTCGATGACGGTCTGGCGCGTGATCCCGAGCAGGATATCCTCCCTGGCAGTACATAGAATCTCCTCGCGCTGAGCGGAGGGCAGTGATCTTCTGCCCGCACTCGAAGCGCGCTCAGCGCGAGAAATGTAGAAGAAATTACTGGTCATCCCCTCCAGGATCTTTCCCTCTTTCACCAGCAGCGCCTCGAAGATCCCTTCCCGGGCAATATGCCTCCGTTCGGAGTCGCTTTGATGGATGAACGAGGTGGATTTCAGGCGGGGATGCTGTCGCTGCAGCTCCGTCGTCTCGACCCGTACACCCAGTTCGTAGACCTCGCGCGGCAGCAGTTGGAGCGGTTCTAGAGCGAGATAGGCCTGCCCCTCGCCGGTCATCACCGCCCGGACGCGCGCCTCGCCGGGACGATACGGCTCGAGTAGCGCACGCAGCTGCCGGCGTAGAAAAGGTTCATCCACCTCCGAGCTCGGGACAGGATCGAACAACCGTCGCAGGTGGGCGGTCAGGCCAAGCACGCGTGTGCATCCCGCAAACGTCCGGAACGTGCTGTAATATCCTTCCGGCAGTTGGCGGGTCACCTTATCCAGCGACGCGGCTTCCACTGGAAGCGATATGAGTTCGGTCGGAGTGATATGCCAGACCTTGATGATTGCCACAGAGTACTCCTGGAAAATTTGTTGCGCAAGGCGCTAGTGCTATAGTACTGTTTTTGATTATAAACGCAGCAAATTGCGGGATAAGCCTTGACATATCCGGGGCGGCCGGTGTAAACTCGAAACGCTTTACTTAAAATCAGATAAGTAAGCGAATCTCAAAGAAAGGAGCGCACTGCATGTATATCTCTAGCTTCATCCGTGTCTTCACCAGTCCTGATGCTGGTGTTTTGCCTTATCGTAGTGCGCCTACTGACCGTCCTTAGGTCATCCTTGTCTGTCTTTTCAGGCTGTGGCGCACCCGCCACAGCCTTTTTTATTGTGTTGCTGTCGTTGTACGCACGAGCGCCCTCGCAACGACAAAACAGGAGAATATGCCATGACCACAATTGAACCTGCGATCACGTTCGACTTTCGCAACGCCATCGATAAGAACCACCTCAAGGGCATCTGGAAGATGATGGTGGATTATCGCTTGCCCTATCTTGGCGCGACCGCGGCTCTGGCTGTTTCGGCGCTGGCAAAGACATTCACCTATCTGCTGCTACGCTACTTCGCCGACACCGTGCTGACACAGGGTAAATACATTGGCAACAGCCTGACCCAGACGTTCGTCTGGATTGCGCTGGGGTTCGTGGGCCTGGCAGTCTTCGAGGGCGGATTCTCGTTCCTCTCCGGGCGCCTCGCCGCGTACACCGCCGAAGGGATCACCCGCCGTCTGCGCGACTTCCTGTTCGATCACATCCAGCGGCTGAGCTTCTCCTACCACTCCACCACCCCGACGGGCGACCTGATCGAGCGCGTCACCTCGGACGTGGATGCCCTGCGCCGCTTCTTCAGCGAACAGGGCATCGGCATCGGACGTATCGTCATGCTGTTCGTAATCAACTTCATCGCCATCCTGAACTTGAACGTCAGGCTGGGGTTGCTGTCGGTGATCGTGATCCCGTTCATGCTGCTGGTCTCGCTGTGGTTCTTCAAGCGGGTGACCAAGGCCTTTGAGAACTACCAGGCACAGGAAGCCGTGCTTTCGACGACCCTGCAGGAGAACCTGACCGGTGTCCGCGTGGTAAAAGCCTTCGGGCGCCAGGAGTACGAAAAGGGCAAGTTCGAAAAGGACAACTGGACCAAGTACATGAAAGGCAAATTCCTGCTGCTCATGCACTCCCTGTTCTGGCCCCTTTCCGATATCGTGCTGGGTCTGCAGATGCTGTTCGGGTTTGTGTACGCCGCCACGATGGCGATCAACGGCGAGATCACGGTTGGCATGTATATCGCCTATGTCGGTCTGGTCGTCTGGCTGATCTGGCCGATCCGCAACCTGGGACGCATCATCGTCAACGCTTCTTCGGGCATGGTCTCTTACGGCCGCCTGATGGAGATCGTCAAGCAGGCGCGCGAGCCCCTGTTCGACGGCACGTACCAGCCGGAGCGTCCGGTAAAAGGCGAGATCGCTTTCGAGAATGTCTCGTTCATCTACTCGGACGGCAAGGACCATGTGCTAAAGGATGTGTCCTTCCGGGTCCAGCCAGGGCAGGCGGTTGCCTTGCTCGGCTCGACCGGGTCCGGGAAGTCCTCCATGGTGAACCTGCTGCCTCGCTTCCACGAGTACACCGGCGGGCGCATCCTGTTGGACGGCGTGGAGCTCAAAGAATACTCCAGAGCTTATCTGCGCCGGCAGATCGGCATCGTGGAGCAGGAACCGTTCCTGTTCAGCCTCTCGATCCGTGAGAACATCACCTACGGCGTCGGGCGCGACGTCTCCCAGGAGGAAGTGGAGCGCGCTGCAAAAGCCGCCGCGGTCCATGATGTCATCCTCGGCTTTCCCGACGGCTACAACACGCTGGTCGGCGAGAAAGGCGTGACGCTCTCCGGCGGGCAAAAACAGCGCGTGACCATTGCACGGACCCTGCTGAAGAACCCGCGGATCCTGATCCTCGACGACTCCACGTCGTCTGTGGATACGGAGACGGAAGCGGCAATCCGCGATGCCCTCAATGGGCTCATGGAGAACCGTACCACATTCATCATCGCCCATCGCATCCAATCGGTGATGATCGCAGACCTGATCCTGGTGCTGGATAAGGGTGAAGTCATTCAAATGGGAACCCATGAAGAGCTGGTCTCTCAAAGGGATGGCATGTACCGCAGGATCTACGATATCCAGACCCGGATCGATGAAGAGCTCGAAATGGAAATTTCGAGAGTCAATTAGAAACGCTCCGCTGGTCGAGTAACCGGGGCGTTTGCAAGGGTGTACCGGAACCACCAACGATGCTTAGGTTTCGGTACGTCCCGCAACCCAATGCGGGGCTGCTCGACCAACGTTTTCTAACGGAGATAAAGAATGAGTGACGAACCTATTGAATTGGAAGAAGAGGAACATACCTCCCAACTCACGGGACCGGTGTTCAGGCGCATTGTCAGCCTGCTGAAACCGCACTGGAAATGGGTGCTGGGCTTTATTGTTACCATCCTGCTGACCTCGGTGCTGGATGCCTACTTTACCTACCTGAACAAAGAGATCGTCGACATCGGCATCACGCTCAAAGACCGATCGGCTCTGACCCGCATCGCGATCGTGTACGGCACATTTCAGCTGCTGCAGGCCGGGTTTGTGTTCACGTTCATCTACCTGGCGGGCGTGCTCGGCGAACGCGTCCAGTATGACCTGCGCAAGATGCTGTTCAACCACCTGCAGGACCTATCGCTCTCGTACTACGCCCAGAACGCCGTCGGCCGTCTGATCGCACGCGTGACCTCGGATACGGGCCGCGTCTCTGAGCTGCTGACCTGGGGCGTGGTGGACACGACCTGGGCGATCATGAACATCACCACCTCCCTGATCTTCATGGCGATCATCAACTGGAAGCTGGCTCTGATCGTCTTCACGATCATCCCAATCATGCTGGTCATTGCGGTGCAGTTCCGCAAGCGGATCCTGGTCGAGTACCGGGTCTCCCGCCGCACGAACTCCAAGATCACCGGCGCATTCAACGAGAACTTCCAGGGTGTGCGCGTGGTCAAGGCACTGCTGCGCGAGGACGAAAACACGAAAGAGTTCCAGGAGCTGACGGGCAAGATGTACAAAGCCTCTTACCGGGCGGCGTGGCTCTCTGCTCTCTTCCTGCCCACCGTGCAGATCGTCGCCGCGCTGGCCATGGGTCTCATCATCGGTTATGGAGGCTCACAGATCGTCCTCGGTGTCATGACCATTGGCGGTATCCAGGCGTTTGTATCCTACCTGACCTTCATGATGTGGCCGATCCAGGATTTTGCCCGGGTCTATGCGGAAATGCAACATTCCATTGCCTCGGCGGAGCGCATCTTCAAGCTCATCGATACCCCGCCGGAGGTCCATGACAGACCGGACGCCATCGAGGCGCAGACCCTGCTGGGTGAGATCGAGTTCGACCATGTGGACTTCTACTACGAAGACCGCAAGCCCGTCCTGACGGACTTCACGCTAAAGGTCAGGCCCGGCGAGATGATCGCGCTAGTCGGCCCGACCGGTGGAGGCAAGTCCACGATTGTGAATCTGCTGTGCCGGTTCTACGAGCCGCGTGCAGGGACGATCCGCATCAACGGACACGACTACATGGATTACGCGCTCGCCTCCATTCACAGCCGGATCGGGATCGTGCTCCAGACGCCGCACCTCTTCTCGGGCAGCGTCCGCGACAACATCCGTTATGGGCGGCTGGACGCCAGCGACGAGGAGATCATCGAAGCGGCAAAGATCGCCGGCGCGCACGACTTCATCGTCATGCTCGAAAAGGGCTACGACCAGAACGTCGGCGAAGGTGGCAACCTGCTTTCGGTTGGACAGAAGCAGTTGATCAGCCTGGCACGCGCCGTGCTGGCTCGACCAGAGCTGTTCATTATGGACGAAGCCACCTCTTCTGTGGACACATTGACCGAAGCATTGATCCAGCGCGGCATGGAAGCCCTGATGAAGGGCCGCACATCGTTCGTCATCGCCCATCGTTTGTCCACCATCCGGCGGGCAAACCGCATCCTCGTCATCGAAGATGGCCGGATCGCCGAACAGGGCACGCACACAGAGCTACTGCGCCTGGGCGGGCACTACTATCGCCTGTACACGCAGCAGTTCCGCCACGAGCTGGAAACCCAGTATGGACTGGCAGAGGCAGTTGGCACGGAGGCAGTCAGGATCGAATTAGATGAGGAAGCGCCCGAAGCACTGGCTGCTGACTGACAGAGAGTCCTGCGAATGCCAGCCCCATCAGGCTCGCCTTCGCAGGACTGAAACAGAAGAAAGGTATGATCATGAAAAAGAATAACTTACTGGTGCAATACGACAAAGACCTGCGTCTTCGGATCATGTACCCCGAAGCGCGCAAGGAAATCACACAGGACGTCGTGCGCATTATCCGCAGAGCGCCCGGAATGAACGTCGTCGCCTTCACCTTTGCGAACGAGCGCAATCTTCACCGGGTGATCCATGATGAGCTCGATTATTTCCTGCCGCTGGAGCAGCCTTTCACGTGGAAGGTCTACGATCATGACCGCCTGCCCAGCCTGAGAGACGAGCTGGTATCCCATGGCTTTACCGTGGACGATGACCCGGCGGACGTGATGGTGCTGGATGTGAAGAAAGCGCCTGCGACCCTGTCACAGAGAGCCGCGGCCGATATCCGGCGCATCGATTCCCTCGAAGGGCTCCAGGATATCATCCGCGTGCTGGACCAGGTCTGGGGCGGGCACAACACCTGGGTGAATGACCGCCTGGGTGGGCACCTGCAGGTCCCTGGCTACCTGAGCATATATGCTGCATATGTGGCGGACCAGCCTGTCTCCATCGCCTGGACATATTTCCCGCACGGCCAGTTCGCTACGCTGTTCGCCGGTTCCACCATCGAAGAGTACCGCGGACAGGGCCTGTACACCAGCCTGCTGGCGACCCGCGTACAGGAGATCCGGGAACGCGGCTACCGTTATGCTGTGGTGGAAGCAGGCGCGATGAGCAAGCCCATTGTGGCAAAACACGGCTTCCAACACCTGACTACCGTACACGATTATGAGTGGAAGGGAAACTAATAGCGAATTGGTCCGGCAGCCTGGCTGCTGGACCAATTCGCTTTAAAGCACAGGGATGGACACGCTGCTGTCCATCCCTGTTCGCCGCATTTCCCCACTGCCATCACAGGGGTCGCCTATTCCACCGCTTCATCCCGACCCCGTGTAAAGCTTCACCTGTTCTTGACGCGCGCCCGGATTTTCTTGTAGGGGCGAAAATACTCATCTGTATACATTCCGACCAGCCACAGCAAGCCTGCCACCAAAAGGGCGGCGATCCATTTCAGCACTGTGATCATTGGTTCTCCAGTTTTCCAGGATTTCTCTGTCTGAATACTGCTCGTTTCTTGCATACATGACGGAGATTCTGTGAAAAGTTACGGCATCCAGCTTTCAGTAATGAAATTTCAAGCCCCACCGGCGGCTTAGAGACCCAAAAGGGAGTAAAATACATTCGCTCGCTGCCCGGGTCGACCCCTTCTATTTGACCGCGGGCGGTCTGTTTAAGCCTGGGCGCTTCACTGCACTCGTGCAGGGACAATCTATGGAATTTGAGATATACAAGATTTTCGAGGCTCTTGAGAGCAAGAAACCTTTTTTCTGGGGTGTAACGGGGGTTATGTTAGTTGCTGTCATCGGCGTGCTGGATTATCTGACAGGCAATGAAATCGTCTCTACACTGTTTTACTTTGTCCCAATCGTGCTGGTGACGCTGGCGGTCGGCCAGCGGTTTGGGATTTTGCTATCTTTTCTCAGTGCGATCACTCTTCTCACCGCCGAGATTGCCGCGGGCCAGACGTATTCCCAGACGGTTATTTATTATCTCAATACCTTCATTCGGACGATTTTCTACTCGTTCGTGACCTATCTGGTGGCGGCGCTGCACCGTTCTCAGAAGGAGGAACGCCTGGCAGCCCGCACCGATTTTGTCACTGGCGCCATCAATGCACGTCACTTCAACGAGCTGCTCAGAATGGAGATCGATCGCATCCGCCGCTATCCCCACCCGTTTACCGTCGTATTCATCGACATCGATAACTTCAAGCTCGTGAACGATCTATTCGGACATCAGGTCGGCGATTTTGTCCTGCGGGCAATTGCCGGCGAGCTCAAGTCGCAGCTGCGCAAGACCGACATCGTTGCCCGGGTGGGCGGCGATGAGTTCGCCCTGCTCCTGCCCTCGACCATCCAGCCGGAAGCACAACTCGTCCTTTCGAAGGTCCATGCCAATCTGGGCGAGATTATGAAGCAGGGCAACTGGCCCGTGACATTTAGCATGGGCGCCGTGACCTGTGTCACCCCACCCTACGCTGCCGAACAGCTCATCAACCTGGCAGACGAATTGATGTATGCCGTGAAAAACAGCACCAAGAACGATGTCCGTTTCATTACCTGGGGCGGTGAAAAGAATTTGCGCTACCAGACGTCTGGTTGACCCCTTGCACGCCAGGCGGGACGCCGGGCAGCCAGCTTACCTTAGCAGATATCTCTCGATCATCTCCGCCAGCTTCTTCAAGCTGACCGGTTTTGTGATGTAATCGGTTGCGCCGGCAGCCAGACAACGCTCCCGGTCTCCAGGCATCGCCAGGGCAGTCAACGCAATGATCGGCACGTTGCGGAACGAAGGGTCCGCACGCAGGCGCCGCGTCGTCTCCAGACCGTCCATGTGGGGCATCTGGATGTCCATCAGGATGAGGCTGGGCAGAGTCCGCCGGGCCTGCTCGAGGCCGGCAACGCCATCCCGAGCTGCCAGCACGCGATACCCGGCATTCTCGAGATAATCGGACAACATCACGATCGCGTCTCGAGCGTCTTCGATCAACAGGATCAGGGGTCGATCCTTCGTGTCCGGGCGGACAGCGCGGAACTTCCCGGTGCTCTTCAGCCTCCATTCGGCATCCTTCGACAGGGCCGGCTCCCAGGGCAGGGTGATCTGGAACCGGCTGCCCTTGCCAGGCTCGCTCTCAACGGTGATGCTGCCCCCATGCAGGCGCACCATCTGGGTGACCAGAGCCAGCCCCAGGCCTGTACCCGTGACTTCACGCGCCAGGCTGGAATCCAGCTGCACGAACGGCTGGAAGAGACGCGTCAGATCCTGTTCGTCGATGCCAATCCCGTTATCCCAGACTGTAAAGGTCACCCGCTTCTCCTCCTGATTGGCACGGACCTCGATCCCAAGCTGACCATTTTCCGGTGTGAACTTGACCGCATTGCTGAGCAGATTGACCAGGACCTGCTTGAGTCGCCGCTCGTCTGCCCAGATCGAGCGAGCTGCCGGATCGATATCAAGCAACACCTGCTGGTTCTTCTTATGCGCCATGCCGCTGATCATACGCAGAGTTGCCTGGCAGACTCGCTCGACATCGACCTCATCGATGTTCAACACGATCTGTCCCGCTTCGATCTTTGCCAGGTCCAGGACATCGTTGATCAATGACAACAGGTGATAGCCGCTCTCGATGATTGTGGTTACATAGCGCTGCTGTTTTTCGTTCAGGGAGCCTGCCAAGCCCTCTGCCAGACTCTCTGAAAGACCGAGGATGGCGTTGAGCGGCGTCCGCAGCTCATGGCTCATGCTTGCCAGAAATTCATCTTTTGCACGCAGGGCATGCTGCAGCGCGGTGGTACGCTCTTGCACGCGCTGTTCCAGACCCGCGTTGAGCCGGAGGATTTCCGCTTCCGCCTGCTTGCGTTTGGTAATGTCGATCTTGATTCCCTGCCAGTAGAGCGGCTGGTCTCTTTCATCCCGGAGAAGGATGGTCTGATCGCGAAACCAGACGACGTGCCCGTCGCGGGCCAGCATCCGGTATTCCATTTCGAATGGCTCGTGCGTGATGACGCTCTGCTGCAAGTTGTGCATCACGAGATCGCGGTCGTCCGGGTGGAGGCGATCCTGCCAGAACCCCGGATCAGCCAGCCATTCCTCGGGGGAGTAGCCCAGGATGTTCTGGATCTGGGGGCTGACATAGGTTGTCCGTTCCATATCCTCGACCGGGTTCACATAGACGATGATGGGAAGCTGTTCGACCATCAACTTGTATCTGGATTGTGCCTCCCGGTGGGAGCGCCGGATCTGCGCCTCACGTAGTTCGCGCTCGATTGCCGGGGCAAGACGCGCCAGCTTGTCCTTCGACAAGAAGTCATGAGCACCGGCTTTGAGAGCCGTAATGGCGGATTCTTCGCCGATCGTCCCGGAAACAATCAGGAATGGGATATCCAGTCCACTCGCCTTGAGAGTCTCAAGCGCCCCCATTGCACTGAAATGCGGCAACGAATAATCGGCGACGATGATATCCCAGGACACCCTGGCAAGCGCCCCCAGCATCGCCTCTCGTGTTTCCACCCGCTCGAATTCCACGGTATACCCGGCGCGTTGAATCTCGCGCACCAGCAACGCGGCATCATCCCCTGAGTCTTCGACGACCAAAACACGCAGGAGCGAATGGATCATCAATAGATTGGTCTTTGGAATATTTATACTCATGGGGTGGCAGCAAAACGGATACACCGTGCTCGAGATCCCCGGCTACTTCAGGACGATGCCTTCGCCAGTCACCGTCACCTCCCTGTCACATTGGCGACATTTCCACATGCCTGTCATAGCTTGCCACTGGATCTGCCCACACCCTGCACAGCGCAACAGCCCGACTAACATTCGTCTACCCACCGCCGGCGATACCCCCGCCTTGCGCGCCAGGACACGGTCGAATAGTTTCCACCATTTGGTCACCTGAATATCGACAAAGCCGCTATCAACCAGCATGGAGATAAACTGAGCGGTATGTTTCACCCTTGCCCGCCTGCCTGACTCTTCGGTGCCGCGCGAGCCGAGCAGGATTCCGCCCGGGCGTAGCACACGCGCCAGCTCGCGCAAGGGCTCCTCCATGTCTGGAAAGAGCTCGAGCACCTCCAGGGCGCAGACCGCGTCGAACGCCGCGTCCGGGAAGGGTAAAGGTGCCGCAATAGCTCGACGCGCCCTAGATGACCGCGCAGCTTCACAGCCGCTTGCTCGAGCATCCCCTGCGACAGATCGAGGGCAATGATGTGCCCCCGGAACTCCGGTCGCTGAAGGAGCACGTACGACAAACGCCCTGTCCCGGTCGCGAAATCCAGCAGTAGCGGCTCAGGGACATCCTTCAGCGCCTCCAGCAGAGGCGCAGCCAGTATTTGGTCATCGTGCAACTGGCTGGCGCGCTTGCCAGCGTCGTACTTCTTCGCCCAGCGGTCATACAGCCAGGCCTGTACACGGGGTCCCAGATGGACGCCTTCATAAAAGTAAATCTCACGGTCGAGCAGAAACCCAACGATAATCAGCGCCGCTAGAGTGATGACCCAGTTCATTGTTGATTCTAATGTCTACGCTCTGCGCAGCAGAAGCAAACTCATCACACCGATCGCAAGCATCAACACCAGGTATGCCAGATAGCTAATCCCCATCATGCTCTGCCAGTTCATCTGGCTGCTGAAGCGGACCAGAGCCAGGAGTGCCATGCTGGCGGATACACAGAATCCGGCTGCCATGATCCGGTTGCGCTGCCAGTCATTTTCCAGGATCGCCTGCAAACCTACAATGCCCAGAGCGAATAGCCAGGCAGCCAGGGCTCGCGCTGTAAGGGGCGTCAATGCCCAGGGCCAGGCAGGGATGAGACTGGAGGGCGCAAAGAAAAGCCATCCGCCGAGCAAGATGCCGGCGAGCGCGTGGAGGAGCAAAAGGAGGCGTACCCACGCCGGTAGTGCGGAGGTCCGCCTGGGGTCCGCGCCGAGCACCCGTGCCTGCAGCACCAGGGCGATCAGCATCAACACAGGCAAGACAGAATAGACAGACATCCACAGCCAGGCAGAGGTTCGAGTGACGAGCATCTCGCTGCCCAGATGAAACCGGTCCAGGTGCAGAAGCGTTGCTACGAGGGTCAGGACGATGAAAGCAAACAGCCCAAACGCCGGTCCGCGCACGTTTGCCCAGGCTTTTTCGCGCGATGTCAGGATCCCGAAGGTCATCGCGCCGAAGTAGAAAGCGCCAAGTGTCGCCGCCATCAGAGTCGATTGGATGGTCCACGAAAAATACAGGTCGGTTTTGTCGGAGAGGAAAAATAGCTGAATGCCTGCCAGCAAGCTAAGGACACTCCCGAGATAGAAGATCGCACGCAGCCAGGGATGGATTTGTTTCATGGAGCGCCTCGTTGCCGCACGGCTTCATAGACGATTAATGCAGTCGAAACGGAGACATTCAACGAATTGACTTTTCCTAACATGGGAATCTTGACCTGCATATCCGCCCGGGACATCCAGAACTCGGAAAGCCCTTCGTCCTCCGTGCCGACCGCGATCGCCACCGGTTGGCGCAGATCGACGTTGGAATAGGTGACCTGGGCGGCAGGCGTCGCTGCGAGCACGCGGATTCCCTGC
>DAITPI010000049.1:13071-15641 GCA_036833655.1 Anaerolineales bacterium
TCGTCAAGCGATGTCTGCGGGAGCGGGAAGATCGCCAGCCAGCCATCGGGATTCTCCCGGTAAGACATCTTCTCGAAGACCGGGCGGCTCACAGTGACCCTCTCCGTATTGACGACTTCCATCGCACGCGTAGCTAGCTCCGGCGCAAGCAGCAGTGTTTGGGGTTGATACCCCGCCGCAAGCGCCAGTTGGATTTCATCGTAGCCTTCGACCAGCATCAAGCCCTCCTGCCGGCGCTGGCGCTTATCGTCGCGCAGCTTAACGATATGTTTGACACGCGGGTTCTGCAGGCTGGAGATGTCCATGACGTTACTCGAATTATCTCGCTTAAACGAACACTGCACCCGGGGAAGATGCAGTGTTCGAATAGATCGCTCAGATGGATAAAGCAAGAATTGGATAGATTCCGATCGTCTTCATTGAATGTGATTTTACTGTAATTCCGGGAGCGAGAACAGGCAATTCAGCGAAAAATTAGCTATACTTGCGCCGAAAGGCCGACCATGGACAATTCCATCAAGCTCACCGAAAAGTATGAACGCAACGGCTGGCCCTCATTGAGGCGGCCCGATCTCAAGACCCCCGAAGGCTGGAGTTTGTCCCTTCTCACATCCTTCGAGCGGATCCGCTCCCATGCCCTGTCGCCCGATGGAGGGACGATCGCGTGCATCAAGGACGGTGAGTCCTTGTCCGACGTGCACCTGCTCCCGTCAAACGGAGGCTGGCTCAGCCGGGTCACCACCGACCGCCCCCTGGCAAACTACTGGGATGATGAGATCCCCGCCTGGTCGCCGGATGGCAAATGGATCGCCTTCGGCATTCGTGGGCATGTGCACCTGGCGCCGCGTGAGGGAGGTCTGCCGCGCAAGATCACGGATTTCACGGCTGGGGCGAGCAGTCCGCGCTTCATGCCTGACTCCCATGGCTTGATCGTCACCGTGGAGCGCTACGAGACGGACCAGCTGCTCCTGACAGACGGGGACGGCTGCTGGCCCCGGGCTCTCACCACCGATACCACCGGCGACCACTGGGAGGCGCGTCCCTCGCCGGATGGGAAGCTCATCGTTTACACCCTGCGCCGCTTCGATGACCTGAACCGGCTCGATATCATCCTGCTGGAAATCGAAACGGGGAAATCCATCACTCTCTATGGCAAGCCGTCTACGCGGGCGCGCTCGCCGAAGTGGTCACCAGAGGGCAAGTGGATCGCCTTCCTTGCCCAGGAGACCGAGCGAGATGAGCTCTTTCTCATCCGCCCCGATGGAGAGGCCTTACACCGGTTGACCGACACAGGATACGATGTCGCACAGTTCGAGTGGGCGCCGGATGGCAAACGACTGGCAGTCGTCTTCAACCGCAACGGCGCGTTCGATTTGAGCCTGGTCGAAGCGGAGACGGGTTTCGTGACAGATCTCCGAACTGGCAAGGGAATCCATTCCAATCCCAACTGGGCGCCGGATGGCTCCTTCCTCACCTTCGAGTACGAAAGCTCCGTGCTTCCGCCCGATCTCTATCGAATGGAGCTGGATAGTAAAGAGGTCATTCAGCTGACATTCTCCACGCCTCCTGCCCTGCAGCGCAACCGCAAGGTGGAGCCGGAGCTGGTCAGCTATAAGAGCTTTGACGGGCTGGAGATCCCCGCTTTCCTGTACCGTCCGGAGAAACCCAACGGCGCGGCAATCCTGTACCCTCACGGCGGACCCAGGGACCAGTATGCCTATTTCTGGGATGAGGTCGCGCAATACTTCACTGCCAAGGGCTATACCTACCTGGCGCCAAACTACCGCGGCTCCACCGGCTATGGCAAGCAATTCGAGGGGGCAAATTATGAGAGCTGGGGGATCGGCGATACAGAGGATTGCCTGTACGGTGCGCGGCTCCTGCACAGCTTCAAACACGGCTTCACCCAGATCCGCCCGGAGAGCATTGGCATCGCGGGCGGCAGCTATGGCGGCTACATGGCGATCTGCTCGCTGGCGCGCGATCCCGAGTACCTGTTTGCCTGTGGCATCTCGAAATACGGCGACTCCAACCTGCTCAGCTCCTGGGCGTTGTGCGAGAAGCGACTCCGCTACTATACCGAGATCTTTCTCGGGCATCCCGCCGTGAACACAGGCTTCTACCGCAAGGGCTCGCCCATCGGGGAGGTCCAGAACGTTCAAAAACCGATGCTGATCCTGCATGGCTTGCTCGATACGATTGTCCCACCCGAGGCGTCAGAAGAATGGGTGGAGGCATTGAAGCGACACGACAAGGTTTTCGAATACAAGACCTATGCGGATGAGCCTCACGGCTTTCTGCGGCGCACCAACCTCCAGGATGTCTACGAGCGCATGGAACGATTCCTGGATTGGTATCTATTACCCCGATGACTCAGATCTCGATCCGCGCAGAAGAAGCCAGGGATATGGAACAGGTGCGGGCGCTGGTCCAGGCAGCGTTCCCCACGGACGCCGAAAGCAGGCTGGTGGATGCGCTGCGTCACAACGACAGAGCGATCATTTCCCTCGTGGCTGTAGAGGGCGAGAACGTGCTTGGTCATATCCTGTTCAGCCCTGTCTCCACTACCC
>DAITPI010000050.1:0-13932 GCA_036833655.1 Anaerolineales bacterium
AACCATCCCAACTCTACTTTTCTATGTGGCACAACTTCGGAAACTGACTTAATTCATTCGCCACCAACGTGGGGTGGTCAGTTACTTCAGCCCCAATTTTTGCCTGACAAAGCTCCGTACTGTCTCGGCTGCGGCGTAAGCAGATTGAGCTTCATCTTTCTCTGCAAACTGCCCTGGGTAGCGAAACCGTACTGAATAATCCTCTAGAACTTCAAGATCCGCTTTTAGAAATTCATAGCTTCCGTCAAATTTCAATATGAGCGCCAGCAATTCTAAGAGGAAATGGATTTTGGGAATACGCTGGCCGTTTTCCTGCAAGGCCGCCTTGAGATATTTCTCAGCACATTGCTGGGTATGAAAGCAGACAGCGTCATAGTTTGGAGATTTGCGAGCTCGCAACTCACGCCCTGCCGTTAGGAAATCACCCTCAGCTTTCGACACCCACTCAGCGACTGCTGGATTCATACAACACCTTGCCCTCCTTGAGAACATCCCGGAGGAACCAATCGCCCATCTCGACACGTTCTTTCAACCGTTTTGGTGTATGAACTATTAAATCGATGCCAAACATCACATCCAAATGGCGGCGGATCTCTAAAGATTGTTTGCTTTCTTTTAGAGGTGTGTCCATCACAACAAGCAGATCTAAATCGCTTTCAGGGCGGGGATTGCCGCGCGCATACGAGCCGAACAGGATGATCTTCTGCGGCTTGAACTTCTCCACGATCTGCTTCACAACATGATCGATCGCTTTTTTGGGAATGCGCTTGCGTTTGTCGATCGTCGGGACGTTTACAGCAGCCATCTTGATTCAATTATACAGCGTGCTGACACATTCGGAGATTGCTTCGCCACTCACTACGCTCGGGCTCGCAAGACTCCCCGGCAGCCCCTGGCGCTGTCCTCCAGGGCAGGTGTTACAAAAAAATAACTGGGACGGCATCCTACCCTCTACCGTCCCAATCCCTAATCACGATTTGTTAGAACTACCTTCGTCATCGTTGCGGGGCGACCCCACAGCTTTCACTGTTTCTTCTGTTGCTGCCGCTCTTCCAGTTTTTCCTGTTCCTGTCGCTGCAGCTTGTGTTTCTCCACATGCTGCTGTTCCAGTTGTAGCTGTTCCTGGCGGCGCAGTTTTTGCTTCTCTTCCTGCTCTTGCTCCAGCTTGATGCGTTCCTGCTGGCGTACTTTCCGTTTTTCTTCCTGCTCCAGCTCCAGCTTGATGCGTTCCTGCTGGCGCAGCAGTCGTTGCTGCTCCTGTTCCTGCTCCAGCTTGAGCCGTTCCTGTTGACGCAGCTTGCGTTGCTCTTCCTGTTCCTTCTCTAATTCCTCGCGTTGTTTTGCCATAGCGATTTCCTTTGTAAATGGGAGTCTCGTCTGCATCTCAGAGGGGCTCCTATCCTTAAGTAATTATACAGCCACTTTTTGTGACGTCTAAACAAACGGAGTGGTGAAAAGAATGGGCTATTGATCTGCTCACCACGGAGAACACGGAGTTCACCGAGTTTTTTGGGAGGGTTTTCTCTGTGCGCAAAGCGTCAGTGGGCTCCGTGGTGAACCTCTTCGGCAAGCCCACACAAATAGCCACTCCGAGGACCTGACGAGAAAGCCTTACCCGCCAAATTCCAGCTGCCCAAGCTCGTAATGGTGGATCTTGACCGTTGGCTTCGTCAACTTTGTCTTGAGCCATTTCAGGCGGAAGGTCTCTTCGCGCTCCCGTTCTTCCAGGGAGCTGACAATGAATGCAATCGTATCCTGATACTGTGGGATAAAGATATGCTGGAGCGCATTGACTCGCCGCTGCGTTTTGCGCAGTTCGTTTGCCAATCGCCAGACGGTGGCGGTCAGCATTGCAAGTTGCGAGATACGCAACAAGACCTCACGGAATGCAGTGCTGGCTTCATCGAGGACGGCAGCGGTATCGCCGGGACTGTAAAGCAATTTGGCAGGCTCGCCGCTGGCTGTGATGACAGGAATCGCGACGCCCATGATGCCCCGCAGCTTGAGGTGCACGTCAACGGTCTTGCTCGCCGCGAGCGCCGCCCATTCCACGTGATCGCTGCCCATCACCAGGCGCGCCTTTTCGATGGCATCATAGGCGGTCTCGAGCAGTGTATACACTTCCTTTTGCACCATGTCCGCTTCCTTCGCCACACGTACGAGCTCGCCGGTGAGAGCTTCGCGCTTGCGGTCCAGGATTTCATAGCCCTCACGCGCGAAGCGAAGCTCCTTCTTCAGGCGGATCAGGTTTGTACGAGTGGGAGCAACGTTAATTTGTGGCATCTTCGCCTTTGTCCACAGAACCGCTACCCGTGTAGTACTGATTGATTTCGTCCAGAGTGACGCGGGTCAGCTCGGTCTTCGGCAGCATAGAGAGCAGCTTCCAGCCAATCTCGAGGGTCCGTTCGATCGTCCGGTTTTCGTTGAAGCCCTGGTTGACGAATTCCTTTTCGAACGCACGCCCAAACTTCAAATACGCCTGATCTGTCTCACTCAACTCCTCTTCGCCGATGACCGAGGCCAGGGCACGGACGTCCTGGGTGCGGGCATAGGCCGCGTAGAGCTGCGCGCCCCAGCGGGGATGGTCCTCACGCGTGCGACCTTTGCCGATGCCATCCTTCATCAAACGGGAAAGGCTTGGAAGGACGGTCACAGGCGGGTAGATTCCGGCGAAAAAGAGCTCGCGGCCGAGCACGATCTGTCCTTCGGTAATGTAGCCCGTCAGATCCGGCATGGGATGGGTGATATCGTCGTTGGGCATCGTCAGGATCGGGATCTGCGTGATCGAGCCCTTGCTTGTGCGGACACGGCCCGTGCGTTCGTACAGGGAGGCGAGATCGCTATACAGGTAACCGGGATACCCTTTACGGCTGGGCACCTCCCCGCGGATGTTGGAGATCTGGCGTAGCGCCTCGCCGTAGTTGGTCATGTCGGTCAACACCACCAGCACATGCATCTCCCGCTCATACGCCAGGTACTCCGCCAGGGTCAGGGCCGCCCGCGGGGTGACGATACGCTCGACCGGGGGATCGTCCGCCAGGTTGAGGAACATGGCCACGCGCGTCAGGGCTCCGCTTTCGGTGAAGGAGCGCCGGAAGTAATCTGCCACGTCGTTTTTCACGCCCATGGCCGCGAACACAATCGAGAACTGTTCGCCTTCGCCGTCCGCGGACGCTCCAGCCTGTTTTCCAAGAGTTGCCTGACGCACGATCTGCGCCGCAAGCTGGTCATGAGGCAGACCGGCACCGGAGAAGATCGGCAGCTTTTGACCGCGCAAGAGCGTGTTCAAGCCATCGATCGTCGAGATCCCGGTCTGGATGTAATCGCGTGGATAGATACGCGCCGTGGGATTGATCGGCTGGCCGTTCACATCCGCGTACGTATCGGTCAGCGGCGGAGGACCGCCGTCGATCGGATTGCCCAGACCGTCGAAGACGCGCCCGAGCATTTCTTCGGCGACCGGCATATGGAGTGTCTCCCCGAGAAAACGGATGCGGGTTCCGTCGATGGACAAGCCAGTCGATCCGGCAAAGACCTGGATCACCGCCGTATCCTCCCCCACTTCGAGGACACGCCCGCGCCGGATATTGCCGCGCGAATCGCGGATTTCCACAACCTCATCGTAGGCAACGTTGGTCGCGCCTTCTACGATGATGATCGGACCTTCGATCCGTCCGACCCCTACGACTTCCTGTCCGCCAAGTACGGTTGCTCCACTCATCTGTACTCCGCATCTAATCGACTCATCTGCTCGTCGATTGCTTTTTGAACTTCGTCAAACTTGTCCAACTGATCGTTGGCGATATTGGACTTCATCCGGATCAGTTGATCGACCACGGGCAAATCGTGGATCAGGTTGATCGGGGCGCCACGCCGGATGATATTCATGCCGCGCTCGTGGAAATACAACACCAGCTCCAGCATACGAATCTGCTTCTCGACCGGTGAGAACGCATCCACCGGATCTGTGGCGTTCTGCTGCAGGATGCCCTCGCGCAGCAGGCGGGCAGTCTCGAGCACCATCCGTTCGGCGTAAGGCAGAGCATCCGGGCCCACCAGCTTGACGATCTGCGACAGGCGGTTCTCTTCGCTCAACAGCTCCATCGCCCGGTTGCGCATGGCATACCAATCCTTGCCGGTCTTTTCGCGCCACCAGTCGGCGACATCGTCGATATATTCGCTGTAACTATCCAACCAGTTGATGGCGGGGAAGTGCCGCGCCGACGCCAGCGATTTATCCAGCGCCCAGAAGCAGCGGATGAAGCGCTTGGTATGCTGGGTCACCGGCTCCGAGAAGTCGCCGCCCGGAGGCGACACAGCGCCGACGATGCTGACCGAGCCCTGTGTGCCGTTCAGGTTTTCGACATACCCGGCGCGCTCGTAAAACTCGGCGAGACGCCCTGCCAAATACGCCGGGTAGCCTTCCTCGGCGGGCATCTCTTCGAGACGACCGGAGACCTCGCGCAACGCCTCTGCCCAGCGGGAGGTCGAGTCCGCCATCAGCGCGACGCTGTAGCCCATGTCCCGGTAATATTCGGCGATAGTGATGCCCGTGTAAATACTGGCTTCGCGCGCCGCGACCGGCATGTTCGAGGTGTTGGCGATCAAGACAGTACGTTCCATCAGCGGGCGTCCCGAACGGGGATCCGTCAGATGGGGGAACTCCTGGAGCACCTCGGTCATCTCGTTGCCGCGTTCGCCGCATCCGATGTAGACGATCACTTCCGCATCCGCCCACTTGGCGATGCTGTGCTGGGTCACCGTCTTGCCGGAACCGAACGGACCCGGGATCCCTGCAGCGCCGCCCTTGGCGACCGGGAAGAAGGTATCCAGAATACGCTGACCGGTGATCAACGGGATGCTCACGCCACGGCGCCGCACAAATGGCCGCGGCCGGCGAACGGGCCAGCGCTGCAGCATGATGATTTCTTTTTCCTGTTTGCCCGTTTTTAACCTGGCGATCGGTTCGATGACCGTATACTCGCCATCCGGGGCAACCCAGGTGATCGTGCCCGAGTCGTCGGGGTGAAGCATGACCCGGTGCTCGAAGGTCTCGGTCTCCATGGCGATACCGAGAATGGCACCACCCTTTACCTCGTCCCCTACCTTGACGCTAGAGGTGTACTTCCATTTTTTCTCGCGGTCGATCGGAGGAAGGCTGGTACCGCGGCGAATGAATGAGCCGCTGGCTGCTTCCAGCAAGGGCAGCGGGCGCTGCACACCGTCGTAAATACTCTGGATCAAGCCGGGACCGAGATCGACCGACAGAGGCAGACCCGTGCCAAAGATCGGCGCGCCCGGCTGCATGCCAGAGGTCTCTTCGTACACCTGGGCCGTGATCACATCCCCATCCAACCCGATCACTTCACCGACCAGATGCTCGTCCCCCACTTCCACTAATTCGAGCATACCGATATTTCGAGATCCGCGCGCCCGCACGACGGGACCGCTGATCCAGGTGATCGTTCCAACTTTCTCACTCATGAGGACTCTCCCATCAAAATCTTGTGCACCGAAGCGCGCAGCGTGCTCTGCAGGCGCTCCAAGCGGGTCTCCAACGTATTGTCATAGTGCAATTTTCCCTCTCCTGCATCCACGATAATACCTGTGCCCTCTTCCAATGGATCCCCCAGGGTAAACTCTCCGTTGAGCTCGCTGGAGATTTCCCGCAATGCCTTCTTCTCCAGCAAGTCGCGCGTCGCCCGATCTGCCCGGATCTGGGCTTTGTTGACGCGCAATTGCACCAGCGCCTCGCGCAGCAAGGTCGCAGCCAGCTGATCGTAGTCCCCGCGCTTCTGGATCTCAGACAGTCTTTCGCGCGCCGTCTGGAAGACGCGATCCAGTAGCTTTTCGCGGTGCTCGAGCTGCATGGTCCGGGCTTTCAGCTGTGCGCTTGCCACGCGTTGACTTCGCAGCCGATCCGCTTCCTGCTGCGCCCGATCCAGGATCGCCCTGCGCTCTCGCTCCGCGTCTTCCTGGGCGCGCTGGCGGATGGCATCTGCCCTGGTGCGCGCCTCTTCCTTCATCTGGTCCGCATCGACTTGGGCTTCCTTGAGAATGGCACGTGACAGGGACTCGATATCTTCTTCAGGTCTCGTAGCAACCATAGTTTTCTCTCTTTATGTCATTGCGAGGAGCAAACGTCATTGAGTGACGAAGCAATCTCATATGACGGTACTTCTGAAATCATCGCCACTTCGATCGCGCAGCGCTCCGCGCGGCTGTTTTCACAGCTTAATCCCAATTGCCTTCAGCACGATATCGCTCAGTGAGGGCTGATCTTCCGGCACGCCGGCTGGGGAGGGGATCTCGACCACCAGCGGGATCGTGCTGCGCAGCTTCAGGTGTTCCACGCGCGCCTGCACCAGCTGGGCAACATCCTGTGTAATCAGGACAATGCCATTTTCCTTGGATGCCAGGGCTTCATCCAGCGCCTTGTTGGCTTCCTCGGCGGTCGTCACAGCACGCCCGTTCACACCTGCCAGGGAAAAGCCGAGTACGGCTTCCGGATGGCCGATCACCAGGACTTTCATTCTGAAGCTACCGTCCCAGAATAATGAACGAGATCATCAAGCCGTAGATCGCGATCCCTTCGGATAGACCCACGAAGATCAGCGAGCGACCGAACGACTCCGGCTTTTCGGCGGTGGCGCCAACGGCTGCTGCACCGGAACCGCCCACCGCGATACCGGCGCCGATGGATGCCAGGCCTGTAGAAAGGGCAGCGGCGAGAGTCGCATACTGATCCACGGCACCTGCCTGCGCGGCGCCAGCGGCAAGCACGGCAGAGGGAGACGCCAGCCAGACCATCATCAGACCGGCAGCCATGAAGCCGATGATAAAGTTAAAGGCATTGAAGCCAGTGACGAGGCGAGCCAGGGCTTTGGCAGGGCTTTGCTGTCCATGCTGCAGAATGTAGACAACAGCGGGAATGACCGGGATCAGACCTACAAGAACGGCGAAAACGACAAACATTGTTTACTCTCCTCATGAATTGGTTTTCTCAAACACAAGATGAAAATGCAGGCACCTGTGGATTACTGCACTCGCTCCGCAGTTATGCCTCCTCTTCCTTAGGAGTAACGGCAAGCGGCTCGAAGCGCATGCCGCCTCCCGTGAAGAACTTGCCCAGGAATTCGTAGTAGTTGAGACGCATCGTCTGGATGCCGACGATCAGGCCTTCGAAGCCGATGATGAAGATGTTGCCAAGCAGAACCACCAGCCAGTACTTCAAGCCCAGGTCCTCCCCCGCCAGCGCAAAGATCGCCATGCTGACGCCACCGTGTGCCACGGCAAACGCGCCTACACGTACAAACGACAGCGTGTTGCTCAGCTGGCTGATCAACGTCTCGAACAGGTCCATGAACGCCTGGACCAGGTACATGATGAAGCCGCCGACGCCATGCGCCTCGATCACCGGGCGATGGCCTTCATACCAGTTGATGAGCACTTCCGAGAACATGATGCCCAACCCGAAGATCAATGCCAGGATGCCCCACGGCAAAGGGATGCTGGCAATGGCAACCGCAATCCGGGGGATGATCGGCAGGCGCAACGCCGCGACAGCCAGTCCCAGCAATCCCAGGAAGGAAATATACAGGGCGAAGCCCATCAGCCCGTTGTGCCCGAAGAGCAGGTGGCCCCACTCGCGGGAGCGGATCTGGTTGAAGATCGCAAGAAGATAGGCGACGATCAGGATAACGATCCCGACATCGATGGCGATGCCGAGCACGGGCAGCGTATCGTGAAGCGGGCTCAGCCAGAGTGGATGGAACTCGCCGCCGAAGGCATGCGTGAAATGCTCGCCCTCGAAGCCAAACACACTTCCATAAAGAACACCAAAGATCGCCGCCGACGCACCACAATAGGCAATGAGCAAGCCCAGGCTCTTCATTCCTTTCATGATCACGCCGCGGTCGATCAGCACTCCAAGGATGAGTAGCACCAGTCCCTGCCCCAGGTCGCCGAACATCGCGCCGTACAGGAGCGGGAATATGAACGCGATCAGGAGCGTAGGATCCAGCTCGCCATAGCGCGGGCGGGCATAGGTGTTTACCAGCATTTGGAATGGCCTTAGATAACGGTTCTGGAACAACGCCACCGGCACATTGGAATTATGCCCGGTGCGACTTGTGGGCAGGACCTCGATCAGAATCTCCCGGGAGGCTTGCTTGAGACGAGTCGTGAGCTCATCCAGTCTGTCCCTGGGCACCCAGCCTGTCACGACATAGGTATGCTTGAGCTGGCCGAACCGGACGATCGCTTCGGACAGCACGCGGCTGGTGTGAACCTGCCAGAGCAGGTCACGCAGCTGCTCCCTGCGGTCCAGTCCCAGTCGCCCCAGCGTGGACTGCAATTCGTCGATCCGGCGTCTGGTGCTATCGATCGTATTGCGCAGAGACTTGATGATATTACCCGGGGTACCCTGATAATCGCTCGGAAGCACGAGCGGATCTACGTAGGCGCTGCGGGCGGCGCGCTCCAGGACGTCCGCGTTGGACTTCGTCCCTGCCAGCCAGACCACCGGTCTCGACGGGTCTTGACGCAGGGTGAAGAAAACATGCGGGACGCGCCCCAGGCTGGTCTCCAGACGATCCATGTTCGCAGCAGGCATCTGGCCGAGCATGGAGAACATGTAGCGAGAATCGCGCAGGGAGCTGATGTCTATGTCTACTTCCTCGACCGGCTCCAGCTGGCGGAGGATCGTTTCGAGCTGTTCCAGGCGCTTGCGCTGCTCCGAAAGCTCATCGCTGGTGGCTCGAACCTCTCCTTCGATCTGCTCCACTGCCGAGCGCAGCTTCTCGATATCCACCATCGCCTCATAGTCCTTGGAAGGCGGGCGGCCCTCGTCGATATCCAGCTGCTGCATCACGGTCTGGATCCGGCGCTCCAGCGCGGAATACTGGCCCGCCGTTTCCTGCCAGGTGTTGGCAGAACCCGAGGCCACGCCGGGATAATTGCTATCCGTCTGGTGAAATACCCCGTAGCCACTCAGGACCTTGGTCACAGGCAGCAGATCCTTGGACGGCACGATCAACTCAAGCTCGGTCATCTCTCTTGGAAAAAGCATGGACTCTCCATTCTTTCGTTCGATCGTCGAGTTCGTTTTTCGTTTACGGTCTGGCAGTTTTGCAGTGGATTGAGGTTGCGATGTAGTTCTCTGAAGGGCAAACTAAGCGGGCATTTGTCTTGCGATAAAAGGCGAAAATTCCTCTTCCGGCATGCCGGAAGCCTTGGCTTCGATCAATACCGTCAGATCCTGGACTTCCAGGTTGCTCAGGATCAAAAACGCCAGCGGCACACCGATGTGAAACGGATTACCGATGAACGCCGCCAGACATTGCTCCATCAGACGCCGCTTCAGGATCACCTCCAGCTGGGGCAGACCCCGGCGCGGCTCTTCGAGGAGCGTGTTCAGATCCGGGATGCCCGGAAAGACGCGTCCGACCACCATGGCGAGGTCCGCCCCGGCCGCAATCGACCGCACGTCTTCATCACGGACGCGGTATCCGAACGGCAGGGTGTAGTTGATGATCTCCTCCTCGGACAGCCCGTGATAGACCTTGTAGCGGATCACCCACATCAGGTTATTGACGTCCATCAAGGAGCCGATGATGCGTAAGGCCTGCTCACGGTCGGCGCCCTGCAGCTTCTTTGCCTCCGCCCAGAGCTGGCGCCAGTAATAGAGATCCAGCGCTACTTCGAGGGGGAAGAGATTCTGTTCGGCGCTGTAGCGCTTCATTGCAAAGGAGAGAGTGTCGTAATAGGGCGTGCGCTGCAACAGCTCAATTGCCGCGCCGATGCCTCCCGACTCCAGCATAGCTTGCGCAGGCAGCACGGTCAGGGAGTCCATCGGGAAGAGCACGTCTTGCAGGCGCTCCCAGTCCGGATCGATGATGACCGCCCGCAAAATTGCTTTCAGATTCTGCACTTCGAAATAGCGATAGAGCTGCTTAAGCAGAGAACGAGCATGCTGCGGCGCCATGTGGATGACGCTGTAGTACGAATCCGCCAGACGGCCCTTGATCGCCAGATCCACCTTCTGCGGCGTCAGGTCCTTATCTTTGAGGGTATCCAGATGGGGGCCATAGGAGGTCTGTTTAAGTTGTTGAATGAGTGTGGA
Organism: Anaerolineales bacterium; assembly: GCA_036833655.1. Taxonomy (GTDB): domain Bacteria; phylum Chloroflexota; class Anaerolineae; order Anaerolineales; family Villigracilaceae; genus Defluviilinea. Next base: position 10,124 of record DAITPI010000050.1, read on the forward strand.
AAGGTCCGGCGCGTCGCTGAGCCGGGCAAAATCCTGCTGACTAAGCAGAGACGAAGACATAGCCCGTACCCGGGCGCTGATGGCCGCGTATCCTGAGACGCCGCTATTGGCCATGGGCGACTACTCTTTGCCGGTGATGCGATCGAGTATGTGATTCACTGCGCGATCAAGATTGCTCATCGCCAGGGCTTCGAGCTGGTGGTTCTTTTCCTCCGCCTCGGTGAGGATCCTGTCGACCTCCCCCTCGCTTTTTGCCCGCTCGACGATCTGGCGCGCCTCTTCCTGCGCCTCAGCTCGGGCTTTGTTTACGATCTCCTGGGCTTCCTTTTCTGCGAGTGCTGGGAGTTGTTGGGCTTCATTGAGCGCGGCTTCGTAGTTGTCCTGTGCCCTCTTCTCAATTTCAAGTACCTGCCTGATACGATTCTCGTTCACGGCTCTCTCTCCTCACCGAAATGATCTCGCTTGCCTGGGCTAATCTGGGCGTTATTGTACGGTAAAAATACTTGAGAATCAAGGTCTAAATAGAATTCAGTAAGTTACATGCCCGAAGATGAGGACAGGGGCTGAATCACACAATTTCTTCATCATTCCATGACGGTTTCCCTACATCCGTTCACTATACTATCAGTGAAAGAAAGCACAAGATTCATGGAAAGGTTTTCGGCATTGACACCCAGGCAACGAAATTTGACGCAAACTCCAAAAAGGAAACTCCTCTGGTCTCTTCTGGCAATCCTGCTCTTTGGAGCAGGCGTCTACGCGTATTCCTCCCGGATCCTCGCCGCCTCTCAGACGAGCACCGAAACACAGCCGCAAACTGTCGTCGTGCAGCGCGGAGACCTGGCCGTCTCCGCGAGCGGGAGCGGGACCCTGATCGCGGGGGCGGATGCCTCCTTCGGCTTTGATACGAGCGGGCAAATAAAGGAAGTCTCTGTCAAGGTGGGAGACCAGGTATACGCAGGTCAGATCCTGGCGAAGCTCGACGATACGCTGGCACAAATGAAATATCGGGAAGCAGCACAAGCCCTGCAGGAATTACGCTCTGCCGCCTCAATCGCCGCAGTCCAGCAAGAGATCGCGACCGCCCGGGACACGGAATATTACGCGCACGAATGGCTGAAGTACCTGCTCAGTCCCGAAGTGATCGAAGCGGAAGAGAATCTTGCCATTGCACAGCAGAAGCTCACGGAAGCGCAGGCGGAAGCAGCTGCCAGCCCCTCGACCGCAGCCGATCAGATAGTAAAGCGAAAAGAACAGGCGGTCGCCTACCTGCAGGACAAACTAACGCAGGCGCAGCAATATTACCAGGACTACTATCTACCCGAGACGTTCGGCGTGTATGAGAACGTCGGTAGCCGGCGGCACCCGAAGCAAGTCCTGGCAACGCATATCGATCCGAAAACAGGCGAAGAAGTTGCTGAGATCGACGCGCCCTCCGCGGACGATATCGCCATCGCCCGCAACAACTATGCCCAGGCACAGGAAACAATTAAAGAAGGAGAGATCTATCTGGAAGCGCTGAATACGGGCGTCATTCCGGAAGGCGCGACCGGCGAAAAACTGACAGCACTTTACGAGGCGCAGACTGCGCTGGACGACGCCCAATCCGCATTGGATGCTGCCCAACTGGTCGCGCCGATCAGCGGGACGGTGACCTCTCTTGACCTGAGCGTCGGGGAACAAGCCGGGACCTCGTCCGTGGTGACGATCTCGCAGCTCAGCCAGCCTTATACGCTCGATGTTTACATTAATGAAGAGGATTGGGATCTGGCAAAGGCCGGCAACCAGGTCAACGTCACATTTGACTTGCTGCCCGAGCAGACCTATACCGGCACCGTGACGCTGGTCTACCCGGAGCTGAGCGCCTCGTCCGAGGCAGCGCTCGTGCACCTTGTCGTCCAGCTTGACCAGAACCTCAGCCAGGATCTGCCTGCCGGAACAGGAGCAGACGTGGAGGTCATCGGCGGCGGGGCAAAAGGCGTGCTGCTCGTCCCGATCGACGCCCTCTGGCAGACCGATGATGGCAAGTATCGGGTCACGGTGCTCCAGAACGGGCAACAGACCGAGCGCGAGGTCGAGATCGGTCTGAAGAACGATAGCTATGCCGAAGTGAGATCGAGGCTCGAGGCAGGCGAGATCGTGGTGACGAAGTAGGCGGAAAGGATCGCCGTGAGAAACACTGGACGAGCACGATTTACTAAGAATAGATGGATGGTCTTCTCGCTGATTGCCCTGGCAATTGCCCTTGGGGCAGGCATTTACTATTACAGCACCAGTCGACCTTCAGAGGCAGAGAGCACCGTCCAGACGTCCACCATCGGGACCGGCGACATCGTCCTCTCTGCCACCGGACTCGGCACACTGGTGCCGAACCAGGAAGTCGCCTTCGGCTTCAAGAATAGTGGAGAGGTGGAGGAAGTGCTCGTGAGTCTGGGGGACCAGGTGGAGGCGGGTCAGGTACTGGCACGGCAGCAGAGCAGCACACTCGAGCTGCAGTACAAACAGGCAGCGGGAAATCTGGCCGCATTGAGGTCTCCCGCCGAGGTCGCCGCCGCGGAACAAGCCGTGCAGGATGCCAGGGAAAGCCTGACAGCCGCGAAGGATGATCTGCAATACATGATCGGCCCCGAGATGTTCATTGCGGAAGAGCGAGTTGCGGAGGCCGGGCAAGAGGTGCAACTGGCGAAAGCTGCCCTCCGGCAGGATGCCTCGGATGCCAACAAACAACGATTGGCAGAAGCAGAATCCGCGCTTGCCAGAGCGCAGGAAACCCTGACCTACGCGTACTACAACTACTCCAATTCCTACACAGTCCAAACCTTCACCTATCCCATCCGCAACGATCAGGGGACAACGGTCCGCCGCGATCTGATCGCTCCCACCGATGCGGAATTACTGGGTGCCCGTGCAGCCTACGCGCTGGCGCAGGCAAACCTGAGCGATGCACAAAACTATCTGGACGTTTTGAAAGGCAGCAAAACAGTCGACCAGGTACCGACCAGCAGCCTGACTTCCCTCACGGAAGTGAGACTGGCTTATGACTCTGCCAAAGCCGCGCTCGACGCCACGGAATTGACCGCGCCCATCAGCGGGACCATCACAGCCATCGATCTGAACGTTGGGGAAGAGTCCGGCGCAGCGGCGGTTCTCACCATCTCCAATACCGATCAGCCGTATACGATCGACGCCTACCTTGACGAAACAGACTGGGACAAGGCAAAGGTCGGCTACAGCGCGACCGTGACGTTCGATCTGCTTCCCGATAACAGCTACACCGGCAAAATTACGCAGGTCTACCCGGCGCTGGATGACGCCTCCGGTACGTCCATGGTGCATATCACGGTGCGATTGGATGAGAAGATCGATGCAGGTCTGCCTGTTGGCTCTACCGCCAGCGTGGACGTGACCGGCGGAGAAGCGTTGGACGCCGTCCTGGTGCCCACCTCCGCGTTGAAAGAAGTCGAGACAGGGAAGTTCGTAGTCTATCTTATGAAAAACGGAGCGCCGGTGGAACAGCACGTAGAGATCGGTTTGCAGGACATCCTCTATGCCGAGGTGAAATCCGGCCTGAAAAGGGGCGACGTGGTGCTGACCGATGCAACCGCGATCGAATGATGGATGCCATTATGACAACGAATCAGCGATCCAACGTTTTAACAGATAGCGGGCGGAGTCCAATGACTCCCGTCATTGAACAGCCAAAGTCTGGAGGCTTTGGACTCCATCCCGCCGGTAGAGCCCTCAAGATCAGCTTAATCGTCCTGCTGCTCGCCGTGTTGGCTGGTGCAGGCTATTTCGCTTACTCGCGA
>DAITPI010000050.1:14032-15535 GCA_036833655.1 Anaerolineales bacterium
CTACGGCGAAAGAGAAGCTCGAATTCCTGATCAGCCCCGAAGTCCTGTACTGGGAGGAGAAGGTTGCCGCCCGCGAGCAGACTCTTGCTGAGGCGCAGGCTGCCGCGCAAACGGACAGCTCGGATGCAGCCAGGCAAAACGTGAGTGAGGCAGAGACATCCCTGACCTATGCCCGGAACCAGCTGCGATACTTCCAGACCGTTTACGAAGAGACGTATATCCGCAAGAACTTTACCCAGTACCAGACCCGGCGAGGACGGGGCGGGACCCATACGGAGGTCGTCAAGGTGTGGGACGAGGATCTCGGGAAATACGTCGATCTGATTTACCCGCCGAGCGAAGGCGAGATCGGCCTGGCGCGCGCCGACTATGACCTGGCGAAAGCCTCCATCGCCGAGGCGCAGACCTATCTCGACGTCTTGAACGGCGCAGAGGTCCCGGAAGGGGCTACCGGCGCCAGCCTGGTCACATACATACAAACCCGGGATGCGCTCGAAACAGCGCAATATAACCTGAACGCCACCGAGCTCATCGCTCCAATCCGCGGGACGGTCACAGCCCTGAACATCAGTGTGGGCGATATGGCTGGTGAAAGCGCGGCGATCACGATCTCGGACCTCGACCAGCCCTATTCCCTCGATGCCTACCTGAGTGCCAAGGACTGGGGGCACGTTAAAGTCGGCTATGAGGTCGAGGCGACCTTCGACATCCTTCCCGATCAGGTCTTTACGGGTACCGTGACCGGCATCTATCCTACGCTCGATACCAGTTCCTCCAATTCCGCCCTCATCCATATTGTCGCACGCCTGAACGATGCCATTCCCTATGAGCTCGCCTCCGGTTCTGCCGCCTCGGTGGATGTGATCGGTGGACGGGCAGAGAATGCGGTGCTCGTGCCTGTCGAGGCGTTGCACGAGATCGAAGATGGAAAGTACACCCTGTTCGTAATGGAGAACGGAAAGCTGAGTCTACGGCTCGTCGACGTCGGGCTACAGGATCTGACGAAAGCGGAAATACGTTCCGGGTTGGATGCCGGCGACATCGTGACCACCGGCGTGGTGGAGACAAAGTGAACTGTTTGTCTGGTTGGCGCCAATACTAGACCACCGGTGCGGCATCAAAATGCAAAGGATCATGCTATGAAGAAAATCTTATCAGGAAAAATGCGCTGGCTGATTTTAGGGATCGTCATCGTGGGGATCGCAGGAGGCGCGGCATTCTACTATGTCCGTTCGACGAAAGCCAGCACAGGCACAGCGGAAGCGACGCCCCTGCAGACAGCCACCGCCTTCCGCGGCCATATCGTGATTTACGCCAATGGCACGGGCACCCTCGCCCCGGCAAAAACAGCCAGCTTCGGGTTTGGCACCAGCGGGCAGATCACGGCGTTGAACGTGAAAATCGGCGACCACGTAGAAGCCGGGCAGGTGATCGGGGTGATGGACGACACCGAGGTCAAAGCCGCCTATGCACAGGCAAAGCGCACGCTCGACGATCTCACAA
>DAITPI010000051.1:0-15479 GCA_036833655.1 Anaerolineales bacterium
TGGCGATGCTCCTTGCTCCATCAAGCTCGATCTGCCCGCAGCAAGATCGGAGCTACGGGCTGGGCGTCTTTGTTCCTGCAAAAGCCGGGACCGACATCGGCGTCAGCGTCGGTGTGATCGTCGGGGTCGGCGTAGCGCGGAAGGGGATCCAGCCGCTGTAGTAAAAATAATCCTGCAAGAAACCGCGGCGCTCTGGCTCTCGCATCAGGCGCGGGCGAGCATAATCTTCCAGCATAGCAGTGATGAGTTCGATGCTGATCAGTTTTCCATCATAGATCACGTAGCGGTCGAGGAACTCGCGCCGGATGCCCGGTGGCATCCAGTCCTGGTCGCCCATCTGGTCGAAGAACAGATTCCCCAGTCCGTAATGGATGAACGCGTCGTTGTGGAACTCCATCATCTGGGCATAATGCGCCTGGCTCCCGCTGACGATCGAGGCGCCGGAATCCGCCATCAGCTGGAAATCCCGCACCTGCTGGGGGCTGGGACGCGAGTCGTAGCTCTCGTTCCACTGGAATGTGGAGATGACCACGTAACCCAGCGCTTTAAGTTGATTGATCTTCTGCGTCAGATACGGGAAATCGCACGGCGCCGCGCCGGGCTGAAACTCCGTCGCTGTCGGGAAGCGACCCACATCGGGCTTGTTGCAGCCGATGAAGGCGATCTTATTGCCGTTGACTTCAAAGAGCGCCGGCTGGAGAGAGTCCTGTAGGTCCACACCGCCGCCAAAATAGGGGATTCCGTTCTTCTTGTAGATCTCGATCGTCTCCAGCATGCCTGCCGCGCCGCGATCGGCAAAGTGGTTGCCAGTCAGCTCGATCACGTCGGTACCGATGTCCGTGAGCAGTTCCATGTACTTCGGGTCGCTGCAGAAGACGAGCGCCACCTGGTCCGGCTTGGGATACGTGCAACCTGTGAAGAAGGGGATTTCGTTGCTCACATGCGCAATATCGGCCTGGCGCATCAGGTCGCGGATCTTTTCGCCGGGATAGGTGCTGCCCTTCAGCTCCATGGTCAGCGCAGTGGCACGGACGAGCGCAGTGACGCCGGTCATGATGACTGTGGTTAGTTTGGAGGGATTGTAGTTAGCGGGGGGAAGGCTGAGGATGGTGGATGAAACGTCGCTCGAAGATTGAAGCGTGAGATTCACGACCAGAGGATAGCGGGACAGATCGAAATCCTTGCGAATGGGGGATTGTCCGTCGATCGTCAAGACTTTCCATTTTGGCTCGAGCGCCTGGAATGGGACGACCGCCCAGGAGGGCATCGCCGACCAGGCCGCCTCGAGAAGCTGATCTGCAGGCAGGATTCGCACAGCGTCTGCCGCGGGGGCGTCCCACAGGGCCGTGAGGGCAGCAAGGGTGGATTCGTCCATAAGCAGCGGAGAGCCCTGGAAGTCCCCAGGCGCAGTGCCCGACATCCAGAACTGCTTCAGTTCATCCAGGGTCAAGCCATCGGTCACAGTGGGAAATGGCGCGACAAGGGCGTACACCCAGGGAACGGATTCATGCACCACTGTCCCCGGCGTGGGTGTGGCGGTGACGATCCGCACTGCGGAATTGACAGGGACAGATTCTTGTGAATCGTTTTGTGGAATGGAAACGGCAGCCGGTGCGCCGCATGCGGAGGCCAGCAGGACAAATAGCGTTACGATGAGCAGGAGCTGACGTAAGAGCGATTTCCTGGCTCGCGCTTGCGCTGTGCCTGGCGCGGTAGAGCTCAATTGTCGATTCGGCATAACGCCATGATTATACTATCCGGCTTTCAGGGTGATTTGCGAGAGGGTAAAACTCGTGAGCGTCTGTTCGTCGATGGTGACGCCGAGACCGGGAGCATCCGGCACGTCGATCGTGCTGTCGCCGTTCAACACGAAGCGCTCGTTGGTGATATCGCGCTGATAATACCGGTCGGAAGCAGAGATATCGCCAGGCAACACAAAGCCCGGGAGAGAAGCAATGGCAAGATTCGAAGCCCGCCCCACGCCTGTCTCCAGCATCCCGCCACACCAGACCGGCACATTCCGCTCCCGGCAATAGTCGTGGATCAGGAGGCCCTGGCTAAGACCCGCCACGCGCGCCGGTTTGATGTTGATGATCTTGCAGGCCTCCATCTCCAGCGCGTAGCGCGCATGGCGCGGCGACAGGATACTTTCATCCAGGCAGACCGGCGTCTTCAGCTCCGCCTGCAATTTGCGGTGGTCCCAGATATCGTCCTCGTAGAGCGGCTGCTCGATCAGTAAGAGATCCAGGTCATCGAGCGGCTTGAGCGCCGCGGCGGTATCCAGCGTATACGCGGAATTCGCATCCACCTGCAGCCGAAGGTCCGGATAGGCGCGGCGCACCGCAGAGGTCTCTTCGATCTCGCGACCGGGCTTGATTTTGATCTTGACGCGGCGATAGCCGTTCGCCAGATACGACTCGACGGTCCGTACCAGCGCCGCAGCGGACTCCTGGATCCCGATCGAGACGCCCACCTCGACCTTATCCCGAGTCCCCCCGAACATCTTCTTGAGCGATTTGCCATCCCGCTTCCCGAGCAGATCCCACAACGCCATTTCCACGCCCGCCTTGGCGAGGTGATGGCCACGAATTCCCTCGACTCGTCGCTGGAAATCCTGCGCGTCGCTCAGGTCTATTCCAAGGATCAGCGGAGAGACAAACTCCCTGAGGATGTGCCAGGCGGTGCCTGCAGTCTCATAGTTGTAGCCCGGGTCGCGCGTGGCGACGCACTCGCCGTAGCCGGTCAACCCATCGGCTTGCAGGGTAATGAGGATACACTGGCGATCGGTCTCGCGCCCAAAGGAGGTCTCGAACGGTGCGACCAGCGGCATGGAAATATGATGGAGTGTGATGGATTCGATTCTCATGGTTTTCCGGCAATAATGAAGGAGTGACGACTCTCGTCGTCACTTCGGGCTTTCTTCCACCTTGACTTCCCCCGGTTCTTCGCTCAGCTTCAAGCCCCGCAGGGCATCGTCCATGCTGGTGCTGGCGTCCCTCCGCATTCCGGCGGCGGGCGTGCCGCAATACGGGCAAATATTCCAGGGCAGTTCCATCAGCCGGTTGCAGTTCTCACAATTTTTCTTGAGCTTGGTATGGCAGTTGGGACAGACCTGCCAGTCATCTTTGACGCGGCGCTCGCAGCCGGGGCAGAGCGGCAGATCCTCGAGCGCCTGGAGCAATGCTTCCTCCTCCAGCGTCCGCTGGTATTCCTCTTCCAGGGTCCGCGGCGGGCGGAGGATCAGGTACACGAGGATTCCCGGGAGGTTCAGGACCGCCACGAGCAACGTCGCCAGAGTCTGCACCAGTGGATCGCGGGCGCGTGTGCGGATATCGCGGTAGGTCCAGATCACCAGCGAGATCCACAACGCGGCGAGGAACGCCCCACCAAAGCCGGTCAATACCAAGATGAGATTGCTAACGAATGTGGGATCGAAGGTCATGAAAGCCTCAGCGCTGTTATTGTATCACCTGTGCCATCTCAGGGCGTCGCGTGGTGGAAATGCCATTCGCCCGCATCCTGGTCCACATAGGAGGCTGCGCCGAGCACTTCATAAAATGTGATCCCCGGGCGCAGGTAGATGGGCGCGCCGCTCAGCGTGGTCAGGAGCAGCGGCTGGTCATCGTTCGTCCGCCTCCAGCGCGCCAGGATGCCGATGCCATCGCGGAAGACATAGGCTTCGCCTGAGTCGGTCAGATCGATCTGATAAACCTCATCCTCTTCGTCGAACGTATTTGAGAACGAGTGATGCGCCAGGAGGTAGACGATATTGGAGGCATGCACTTGCTCTCCTGTGACCGCGTCCACCAGTTCCTGGAAGCTCTCCGGCTTGTCATTGCGGATATCGGCCGTTTCCTGATAGCGCAGATATTGCTTGGTCGCCGGATCATACTGCCATTTGCTGTAGGAATCAACAGAATAATACGTGAACATCTGCGTGCCCAGCAGTCCCGAGGCGAGCAGGTTCTCGTTGAAAAATCCATTTCGGATCGCCTGGCGGTTGTTCTCCAGATCGTTTTTCGTCACGCAGTCCTGCCAGCGAGTCATGTCGAAGTAGGAATTGTTGTACACTTCAATGTCGCGGGACTCCATCAAGCGGAAGGGTGGACAGGATCCCAGGCTCGGGACGACCAGGAATGGAGCAACATCGGGCGTGGTCTCCAGGTGGGTCTCCACGCGCGGGTCGGCAAACTTGAACACCAGGTAGGCATGGTACATGCGCTGGATGTTCTCGTCGAAATAACGCCCCGAGCGAACGGGTCCCACCCACTCCGAGTTGTTGCCATAGAAGACGGCGATGAAACGGGTGAGTCCCGCCTCGATGTAATACTCGTAAATATTGTCTGCCAGAGTCAGCCCGGACTGCGGGCGAATATAGCGCGGATAGTTTGCGATCTTGATCGCCAGGGGTCGCCGGTCCATCAGCGCGGGGTCGGACGGCGACAAGCCAGTCAACGGGTTCAGGTCTATGGGAAGAGTAAACGCCGGGACGGTTGCATCTTCAGGCAGCAGTTCCGGCAGGATCGCCTGCGCAACCGGGGTCGGGGGCAGCGGCGTGACCGAGGGCAGGTAAGCCGGTGTGGGAGCCGCCTCCTCATAAGGGGAGCCAGGGGCGTTTTCCGTCAGAGGCTGAAAGGGAGTGGGAGAGGGAATTCCGTTGCCAAGAGCGTTACTGGGAGGGGTGCTACACGAGACGATGGCTAGCGCACAGACGAGCACTAGATTCAGCCGGAGAATATGCATGAATGCAATTCTACAATAAAGGAGGGGACCTGCACACCCTGCCGGGTTGTCCTGTCAGGGTTTTTCAATCTCGGACAGGAGTCGGCGAATTGGCGCGAATTGGCGCAACCTTTCTACTATTTTCAGGAGGCGAGCGGGGCAACCCCGCTCTCTTCCCCATTGTTCTGAATAGGCGAACGCGGCGAACCTTGTGCTGAGCCTGCGAAGTGCTGATAAAATCGAGTCCGGAGCGCTCGAGAGAGCTTACCGAAGGATATTACCGTATGTTCATTCTCATCACAGTGGTCACCCTGCTGCTTGCAGGACTGGTACTGCTGGTTCTGCAATTTGTTGCGCCAAAATTCCGATACACCTGGTTGATCGCGACGGGTGGCGCCCTGCTGGGATGGATCAGCACATTTGTCTGGCAAATGCAGATGCCCGTGACGCTGCAGTTCCCCGCCTGGCAGCCTGCGCTGCTCTTTTCCCAGTCTCCTACATTTGTCGGCGACGCCATCACCTGGCTTTTCGCCGGTACACTCACCACTCTGTGTCTCGCGATCCTCCTGACCGCGACGGTGCGAAGCGGTTTTCCCCAGGTGGCCAACTGGACCGGTACATTGATCCTGACGTCGCTGGGCGTGCTGGCAGTGGGGGCCGATAACCCGCTGACGCTGGTGCTGCTCTGGGCAGCGATTGACTTTTCCGAGCTGATGGTGCAGATCCGCCTGCTCGAAGATCCCCGCCTGACCGAGCGGGCAGTGGTTGCATTCGCCTCGCGCGCCGCGGGCATCCTGGTCCTCCTGTGGGCCGGCATGATCAGCATGGCGGGCGGGCAGGTGCTCGATTTCCGCCAGACGCCGCCGCAGGCAGGCTTGTATCTGATACTGGCGGCGGGCCTGCGTATCGGCGTACTGCCGCTCCATCTTCCCTATCCGAGTGAATCCTCGCTCCGGCGCGGCTTTGGCACGGGCTTGCGGATGATCTCGGTCGCCTCGAGCCTGATCCTGCTGGCGCGCATTCCAACGGGCAGCCTCTCGTTCGCGCTGACGCCTTACCTGCTCCTCCTCGCCTCGGTGGCAGCCGTTTACGGGGGTTGGATGTGGCTGCGTGCCCCCGACGAGCTCAACGGCCGGGCCTACTGGATCCTTGGCATGGGCTCTTTGGCTGTCGCGGCGGCGTTACGCGGTAACCCGGTCGGCGCGGCCGCCTGGGGTTGCGCCAGCATCCTCGCAGGCAGCGCCCTCTTCCTGTCGTCCGAGCCGCATCGCTGGCTGACGCGTGCCCTGTTTGCCGGAGCCTGGGGTATCTCGTCGCTGCCCTTCTCGCTGACCGCCACCGGCTGGAACAGCGGTGTGTCTACCCCCTTGATCAGCTGGCTGGCATGGCCTTTTCTGATCGCTGGCCATGCGATGTTGACCGCGGGCTACGTCCGTCACAGTTTGCGCACAACCAGCCGGGTAATCCATGAGGATCAGCCCATCTGGGCGAAGAACGTGTATCCCTTCGGCATCTCCCTGCTGCTGGCGATGACGATCGTCCTGGGTATCTTCGGCTGGAACGGGTCGCTGCAGTTGGGCAATTGGTTTGTCGGCATCCTTGTCGCGCTTCTGACAGCGGGTCTCGTCTGGCTTTCTCCACGGTTGCGGATTCTCAACCCGGTCCGCGCCCACTGGGTCCGGCCTGCGAGCGGCTCCTGGTTCGACAGGGGATATACAGGCCTCTGGAACCTCTACCGCCAGCTCGGACGCGTGAGCCAGGGCATCTCGAATGTGCTGGAAGGCGAAAGCGGAATTCTCTGGACGCTTGTGTTTCTCGCCCTCTTTATCTCGCTGTTCACCCAAAGGAATCCCTGATCCATGCCTGTCACCGTTGCCTGGGTCGCGGTCGTCTTGATCGTCATTTCTGCGACGGGCCTGCTGCTGGCGCGTGACTGGCGCTGGAGCATTATCCTGCTGGCGGTCCAGTTTCTGGGCATGTTCGTCTTGACCCTCCAGCACTGGCCGCTTGGCATGGCATCGGTCAAGGTCGTTGCGGGTTGGATGTCGGCTGCCATCCTTGGCATGACGCGCTCCGGCTTGACCAACGAGGAATCCGAGGAGGAAGAGACCCTGCCGGGTGGGCGTCTCTTCCGCGTGATTGCTGCCGGCATGGTGCTCCTGCTCGTGGCGGTCGTCACCCCGGCTGTGGATACGATTATGGCAGATGCAGGCTTTCCGGTGACCAACGGCGCGCTGCTATTGATCGGCATGGGCTTGCTCCACCTGGGCATTAGCACACGCATCCTGCGCGTGACGATTGGGCTGATGACGGTGCTCTCCGGATTCGAGATCCTGTATGCTGCAGTGGAGTGGTCGATCCTGGTTGCAGCTCTTTTGGCTGCGATCAATCTGGGGCTGGCATTGGTCGGCGCCTACTTGCTGATCGCATCCAACGGGCAGGGGACAGAGCCCACATGAACGCGCCGACCCTCTGGATCCTCGCGCCGATGGTGTTCGGTGTTTTGCTCTCATTTATCCACAACCAGCGCGCATTGAGCATCATCGGCGGCTCTGTCGCCGTTGCGCTCGCACTGATCGCCCAGTTCGTACCCATCGAGCAAGCCGTGAGCCTGGGGTCCGTTTCGATCCGGATCGAGTCGTCACTCACCGTCCTGGGGCGTGTCCTCCTTCTCCAACCTTCTGAGGGAACGCTGCTGGCGATGATCTATGCCGCGGCAGCACTCTGGTTCTTCGGCGCGGAAGCCTCCGTGAGCGCTACGCGAATGGTGCCAGTGGGTTTCATGATCATAGGCCTGTTAGTCGCTTCCATTGCGGTCGAGCCTTTTTTGTACGCTGCGCTTTTCATCGAGATGGCGGTCCTGCTCGCCATCCCGATGCTCACCTCCATTTACAGGCCGCCGGGACGAGGCATTGTCCGCTTTCTGATTTTTCAAACGCTTGCCATGCCGTTCATCCTGCTCGCCGGGTGGCTGCTCGTCGGCGTGGAAGCCAGTCCCGGTGACCTGGCGCTGGCTGCCCAATCCGCTAGCATGCTCGGCCTGGGATTCGCGTTTCTGCTTGCCATCTTCCCGCTCTACAATTGGATCCCCCTGCTGCTCGAGGAAAGCTCTCCGTACGCGGTCGGATTCTTGCTCTGGACCCTGCCGACCATGACGATCATCTTCGGTGCTGGCTTTCTCGACCGCTATTCCTGGCTGCGCTCTTCTCCGCAGCTCACCCTCGCTCTGCGCTATGCTGGCTTGACTATGGTGGTCACAGGCGGCGCGTTCGCTGCTTTTCAGCGCCATTTCGGACGGATCATGGCATACGGCTCGATCGCAGAGACCGGCTTCTCGCTGCTGGCGCTCAGCCTGGATTCGAAACTGGGCATCCCCATCCTGTTCCTGCTCATCCCCGCCCGCGCCCTCGGACTGGCGGTCTGGGCGCTCTCCCTGTCGATCATTCGGGAGAACGTGGACGTTATGCGCTTTGGGCCCGCCAGGGGCATCCTGCGAGTCACGCCGCTCGCCGGCGCGGGCATGATCGTTGCCACCCTGTCCACGGCTGCCTTCCCTCTCCTGGCAGGCTTTCCTGCCCGACTGGCTCTCTGGGAGGGCCTGTCGCGTGTCTCCATCAGCTCGGCGCTCTGGATGGGGCTCGGGATCGTCGGGCTGTTGACCAGCGCCTTCCGCTCGCTGGCGGTCATCAGCATGGCGGAGGAATACACAAGCTGGCAGCCACGGGAAACCCCCACGCAAATGTTCATGCTCGGCGTAGGGATCATCGGGCTTTTCTTGCTTGGCTTGTTCCCGCAAGTATTGCAGTTCTTCCTGGCAGGGCTGCCTCTCATGTTCGAGCATCTCGGTCGGTAGAAGCGCCGTCCGACGTAGCGGTATAATGCACCGCAACTGGCGCCTGGGCGCGGTCGAAGTGCCTGACTGAGCGAAGTCGAAGTGTTACCTCCCGGAGGAAGTCATGGAATTTGAACAACTCGTCAAACGCATCGAGTGGCTGGACGAAGAACACCGCAAGACAAAAGCGGCGATGAGTACATTAGAAGAACGGATGGCCGCCCTGGAGGGAAAGATCGACACGGTCGTAAAACAGGTCAAGCCGCTTCCCAAGCAGATCGCAGATATTGCCAACACGGCCTCGCGCCTCGATCAATTCGATGCCATCTTCAAGAAACAGCGCGAAGATATGAACAAGGCGATCGAAGAGATCGAAAAGAGACATGTCACGCGTGAAAAAGAGCTCAGTACGCGCCATCAAAAGGACTTCGAGCCGATCCTTAAGGTGCTGAATGAGCTGCGCCAGACGATGGACGCCGAATTCCCACCCATCAAGCGCGATATCAAGGCGCGTGTCCTCGAGGAGAACCGTCTACGCCAGGAAATCCAGGAGCTGAAACCACCGATCGAGGCGGCCAAGCGAGCAGCGGAGGAAGCCACGATCGTCCAGCATGCGTTCGATGAAAACCGCAAGCAGGAGTCAAAACGGGTCGCCGACCTGCAGGGGGAGATCGCCGCCCTGCGCAAGCGGATCGAGGAAGCCAAAGCCAAAGCGGACCTGAACGCCGATAGCTGGCGCAACATGGATATTCGTATCAAGGAATTGTTAAATTCGGAAGCCGAGCGGAAAGCCGCGCAGAACACCTTCATCGATCAACAATCTCTGGCTCATCTGGACCGCGAGAGGATGTACAAGGAATGGAGGCAGCGGTTCGACTCCATCACGGTCCAGACAGAGACGTTCGATGCGCAGGTCCAGGCGCTGGAGGAGATGCTGCGCAATGCCCGGCGCGCCCAGGATTCCTACAGCGAGCTCAACGTCAAGCTCGAGCGACGCATCAGCGAAGTGACCGAGATGCAGCGCCTCTCCGAAGACCGCCTGCGCCAGGAATGGGTCACCTTCAAAGCCGACGACCAGAAGCGCTGGATCGGCTACACCCTCTCCCAGAACGAGGGCACCAAGGATCTGAACCGCGCCCTGCAAAAGCTGGAAGAGCGGATCCCGCCGCTGGATGAAGCGATCCAGATCCTGCAGGACCAGCTGCACCAGACCACGGACGCCGCCGAACAGCAGCTACAGGAATTGATGAATGTGGCCCACGAATGGCTCTCTGCCTACGAGCGCGTCATGGGTCACGGCAAGAAAGTAAACAGCAAGAAAGCCAGATAAGTAGAAGGAGTCAATGATTCCAGACGTTGACTCCGGTGATCTCGGATCGAGAAAGTAAAGATGCGCGTCATCGGTACTGCCGGTCACGTCGACCACGGAAAGTCCACCCTCATCGCAGCGCTGACGGGTACCCATCCCGACCGTCTCAAAGAAGAACAGCAGCGCGAGATGACGATCGAGCTCGGCTTCGGCTGGCTGACTCTGCCCGACGGAGAAGAGGTGGGCATCGTGGATGTACCCGGGCACCGGGATTTCATCGAGAACATGCTGTCGGGAGTCGGGGGCATCGACGCGGCATTGCTGGTGATCGCGGCGGACGAAGGCGTCATGCCGCAGACCCGCGAGCACCTCGCGATCCTGGACCTGCTCCAGATCCCCACGGGACTGATCGTCCTCACCAAAACGGACCTTGCCCCGGACCCCGCCTGGCTCGATCTCGTCGAAGCGGAGGTCCGTGCCCTTGTAAGCGGAAGCGTCCTGAGCGATGCGCCTATCGTTCGCGTCTCCGCAAGATCGAAAACCGGGCTCGACTCCTTAATCTCTGAGCTCCAATCTCTCCTGGAACAAAAACCGGCTCGCCGCGACCTCCACCGCCCCCGCCTCCCCATCGACCGCGTCTTCAGCATGAGCGGCTTCGGCACGGTCGTGACCGGCACTCTGCTCGATGGGCATCTTGCACAGGGCGATGAAGTGGAGATCTTGCCTTCGGGCGAAAGGGGCCGGATACGCGGGCTGCAAACCCATAAGAAGCGAGAGGATAGAGCTGTGCCAGGCTCGCGGACCGCAGTTAATATCTCCGGCGTCGAGACCGAATCGATCCGGCGCGGCGAAGTGGTCGTGCATCCCGGTCAGTACCAGCCCACCCGGCGGCTCGACGCGCGCTTGCGCCTGTTGCCGGAGGTCGCCTCCCCGCTCAGGCACAACGCGGAAGTGAAGTTTTTCGTGGGGGCGGGCGAGACCCTCGCGACGCTGCGCCTGCTGGGAACCGAGGAGCTGAATCCCGGTGAGGAGGGGTGGATCCAGCTCGAGCTCCGGGACCCCGTGGTCGCGGTCCGCGGCGACCGCTACATTCTCCGCCGTCCCTCGCCCGGGGAGACGCTGGGAGGCGGCGCGATCGTGGACCACCAACCTGGCGGCCGGCACAGGCGCTTCGACGAGAATCTCCTGAAATCGTTGGAAGCTCTGGCGCAGGGGAGCCCGGCAGAGATCCTGTTCGAGGCGGCGCTGGCGCTCAAGATCGCGACGCTCCGGGAAGTCGTCGCCCGCTCGCGCCTGGAAGCCAGCGAAGCCGAAGCGGCTCTCCGCGAATTACTGGCTACCAGTTCACTCATCGCTCTTGAAAATGGCACATCTGACTCTGCCAGCGACGTGCTCGTCATGGCTGAGCCGCACTGGACTGCCCTGCAGGAAAACGTCCTGCAGATCGTACAGGACTATCACACGGGACACCCGCTGCGCAGCGGCATCCCGCGCGAGGAGCTCAAGAGCAAGCTCAGGTTATCGCCGCGTGCCTTCAACTCGCTGATCACCCACTACATCTCGCGAAATCTCTTGAACGACTCAGGTGCCTTCCTCGCCATGCCCGCGCACGAGGTCACGTTCGACGCCAGCCAGCAGGCTAAGGTCCAGGCGCTGATGCAGAAGTTCGCGCAGAACCCGTTCAGCCCTCCGGGGGTCAGGGAGCTGCAGGAGGAACTGGGTGATGAGCTCCTCAATGCCCTGATCGCCTCGAACGCGCTTGTTCCGGTCTCTTCCGATGTGCTCTTCCGCCGGCAGGAGTACGAGCTGATGGTGGGCAAAATCCGCGCCCATCTCGGGCAACACGGTCGGATCACGCTCGCCGAAGTGCGCGATCTCTTCAACACCAGCCGCAAATATGCGCAGGCGCTGCTCGAGCACCTCGACTCGATCGGGGTGACCAGCCGCGACGGGGACTTCCGGACGCTGAAGAGCAAGTAATTCTGGCTCTACCGTCCGTAACAGGATGAGGCTTTTCAAACACGAAGTACACAAAGGAGAAGAAGAGCTCCGACTCCCGAATCTTTACCTTCGTGACCTTTGTGTCCGTTGTGTTTAGGCGCTTTTCTCACCGAAAACGGGAGAGCCATGATTCTTTAGTAGAATTAGGGGGAGAGAGGCAGAGACTTTCTTCGCGCTTCTACCCAAATAGACTGTCAGATTGATAAAGGAGTAACCATGTGTGGCCGATTTACATTAACTGTCAATCCCGCCGAGACCCAGGAAACGTTTAGCGAGTACAGCTTTCCACAAGAGTTTGCGCCGCGCTTTAACATTGCGCCGACGCAGCCTGTGCTTGCCATCCCCAACGATGACCGGCACACCGCCGACTTCTTCGTCTGGGGACTGATCCCCATGTGGGCGAAGGACCCAAGCATTGGTAACCGCATGATCAACGCCCGCGGCGAGACCCTCGAGGAGAAGCCCGCCTTCCGGGGCAGCCTGAAGTACAAGCGCTGCCTGATCCTGGCGGACGGCTTCTACGAATGGAAGAGCGCGCCCGGCAGGAAGATCAAGACCCCGTTCTTTATCCACATGAAGGACCGCAAGCCGTTCGCTTTTGCCGGACTGTGGGATTCGTGGAACAGCCCGGATGGCTCCCAGGTCAAATCCTGCACGATCATCACCACCGAGCCGAACGAGCTGACGGGCATCATCCACAACCGGATGCCGGTGATCCTGCACCCGCGCGATTACGCCCGATGGCTGGACCCCGCGCCGCAGACCCCCGATGAGCTGCGACCGTTGATCAAGCCTTTCCCTGCCGAGTTGATGGACGCGTACCCGGTCAGCACGCTGGTCAATACACCTGCAAACGACACCCCTGAGCTGGTCGTTCCCGCTTCCTGATCCATGCACGAGATCGGCTCCGGGATCCTACGGCGCTTTCCGGCGCTGGCTTCACGCGACTACATTCTGTTCCTGGCCGGGCAGTTTATCTCGGTCATCGGGACATGGATGCAGAACACCGCGCAGCCGTATCTCGCCTACCGCATCTCGGGCCGCCCGCTAGACCTGGGCTTAATCGGGTTCGCCGCTACCCTGCCAACCCTGCTGCTCGCGTTGCCGGCTGGCGTGCTGGTGGAGCGTTGGGACAAGCGCCGCACGGTGATCCTGTTCCAGGGGATCATGTCGCTGCAGGCGTTCGGGCTGGCGGCCTTGACGTTCACGGGCCACATCCAGATCTGGCACATTGCGGTCTTTGCCCTGATCTTTGGCACCGCCAGCGCGGTGGAGATCACGGCCCGGCAAGCCATGCTGATCGAGCTGGCAGGGCGCGAAGCCCTGCCCAGTGCGATCGCCCTGCAGACCACAGCATTCAACGTGGGCCGGGTTATCGGCCCGCTGGCTGCATCCTGGTTGCTGACCTCCACCGGCACGGAAGCGAGCGTCTTTCTGGCAAACGGGGTCAGCTTCATATTTGTCATCATCGGGCTCATCATTGCGCAGACCCGCTACAAAGTGCCCCGCGAAATCGAGGGGAAGATGAGCCTGACCGCCGAGTTCCGTGAGGGCCTGGCATACATCCGCCGGAACTCCCTGGTGGCGTCTATCATCATGATGGCAGCGCTGGTCGGGTTCTTTGGCTTCCCCCTGGTACAGCAGATCCCTGCCCTGGCGCGGGATGTGATGCGGACCGTCAGCGACACGGAAGCTGTCGTGGCAGCGCGGACCAGCCTGCTCTACGCGGCCCAGGGAGCCGGCGCCCTGACCGCCGCGGTGCTGGCAGCCTACATGAATGCCTCACGCAACAAAGGCGCCATGATGGCGCTTGGACAGGTTGCCTTCATCCTGCCGCTGATCGTCCTTGGCTATGCGCCGAATATGGGCCTCTCCCTGGTCTTACTTGTTCTGATCGGCTGGGGGACGGTCACCCAGCTGGTGGCAATGAATACCCTGATCCAGGTCAGCGTGCCCAATGGCTTGCGCGGGCGCGTGTTCAGCGTCTATCTGTGGGCTCTACAGGGCGTGGCTCCGTTTGGAAGCCTGCTGATCGGCTGGCTCGCCCAGAACTGGGGGGTGCCGGTGGCGGCGCTCATCGGAGGCTTTGTGTCGCTGATCACCATAGGCGGCCTGCACTTGCTAAGCCCGGGCGTACGTCGCGCGCAGGCTTAACGTCAGGTTAGCGTCGAGATTGGCGGGTTGACGCTTAATTTTTGCCCATGTTATGATGTCTGGTTTGGAGACCGAGATTCATGGACAACAACCGCCCGTCAAAGCAGGACAGCGAAGCTCCCGGCTTTTTTTCTCGCATTTTTAACACATTGATCGGCATCGGCCTGGGGGAATCGATGCTGCGCATCGGGACCACGCTGCTTTCGATCCTGCTGCTCGGGGCGGTGATCTGGCTGGTGCGGTTGTTCTACGCGCAGCCCGCCGACAGCCCGGATGTGGCGAACGCCCTGCAAACGGGACCCACCGCTTCCGTCGCCCAGATCGAACAAGTCGCATCTCTGAACGAGACCTCGTTTGGCGGCATCCCGCGCCTGGCGCAGGTACATACCACCATCCCGTCCCGTCCGCGCCAGGATGTGCTCAAGTACACGGTGGTGGAGGGCGATACCATCTTTGGTATTGCCGAGAAGTTCGGCCTGAAACCGGAGACCATTCTGTGGGGCAATTACTACATCCTGTTGGACGACCCGCATGCCCTGAAAGCCGGTCAGGAATTGAACATCCTGCCGGTGAACGGCACGTACCATGAATGGCAGGCCGGCGAGGGCTTGAACGGCATCTCCACCTATTACGGCGTGAAGCCGGAAGATATCATCAATTATCCCGCCAACCACCTGGATCCGGCGACGATCGGTGATTTTGCCAACCCGAATATTGCCCCCGGCACGTGGCTGGTGGTGCCGAACGGCCGGCGCGAGTTCATCTCGTGGAGCGCGCCGCTCGGCGTGACGCGAGAGAATCCCGCCTCGGCGCGGGTGCTGGGCCCGGGCGCCTGTGACCCGGTCAGCGGCGGGGCCGTCGGGTTTGGCGCGTTCGTCTGGCCCGCCAACAAGCATTACCTCTCGGGCTTCGATTACGCTCCCAACGCCAACCACTGGGGCATCGACATCGCCGGCAACGAAGGCGAAGGCGTGTATGCCACCGATGCGGGTGTGGTGGTGTACGCTGGCTGGAACAATTACGGCTATGGCAACATGATCATGGTGGACCATGGCAATAACTTCCAGTCTCTGTACGGACATTTGAGCGCGATCAATGTGGTTTGCGGTCAGAGCGTGGGCCAGGGCGATGTGATCGGCGCCATTGGCAACACCGGCAGGTCAACTGGCTCGCACCTGCACTTCGAGATCCGGGCGATCTCCTCCTGGGTCAACCCGTGGGACGTGCTGCCGCCTCCGTAGAAACATACGGGTATACAGGTAGCCAGATAAACCCGATTCTGGGAAGGGACTGTCTAATTTCGTGGGCTTGTCCAGGGATCTCACCACTTAGCACACGGAGATCACGGAGAAAACCACTTAAGCAAGCTCCGTGGTGAATTTGTCTTCGCCTATCCTTTTGTCCACTCCCTCCGGGAAAGACGCTTGCAGAACGAAGTTATCTCGGCTATAATCTGCGTCG